>NZ_JACJOR010000424.1:0-12803 GCF_014695615.1 Leptolyngbya sp. FACHB-711 | reverse complement strand
CGAGACTGTAAAGTGGATGACCTTGAGAATCACGCATCAGTGCGACCGTTACATTGCACCAGATGACTTCGCCCTGTTTACGAATAAAGCGTTTTTCCATTTGAAAACTGGTCTGTTCGCCGTTCATCAAGGTATCAACCCGCTGGAGATCCGGTTCAAGATCTTCGGGGTGAGTAATATCCCTCAGGGTAAGACTGGACATTTCCGCATCGTCATAGCCTAGAAGCTGTCGGTGCGCGGGATTGTAGCGCACCAGTTTGTACTGATCCTGCACATCGAAGATTATGATTCCCATCGGGGCATTTTCAAAAATGCTGCGAAGCTGCTCCTCGCTCTGCCGAAGGGTCAATTGGGAGCGTTCCAGGGCGTGAGTGCGTTCCTGAACCCGCCGTTCTAGCTCTTGATTAAGCTGCTGGAGGTCGGTCTGCATCTGCTCAAGGGCTGCTTCGCGCTGTTTGGCTTTAGTAATGTTGACGCCAATTCCTAATGCGGCATAGGTGTTGCGATCGGCAAGGAAAAGGGGGCGCTTTTGCCATTGATACCATTGCTGCTGCCCATTGATCGCGATCTCCTCTTCGGCGATAAATAGGGGCTGTCGGTTTTGAATGACTGCGGCATTCTGGGCCATAAATTCTTGCACGAGGTGCGGATCTTCGACCAGATCTGCAATTTTTTTGCCGATTAAATCTTCGACTGTAGTGCTGTAGTAATCTGCTAAGGCTTGATTCGCAAGCACATAGCGTCCTTCCAGGTCTTTCACAAAGATCAGGCTGGGATCGGTATCAATGACGGTACGAAGAAAATCTTGCTGCTGCTGAAGCTGTGCTTTGGCACGAACGCGATCGGTAATATCCTGCAAAATTCCGACCAGACGAACAGATTGAGCATCGTAGTACCAGCATCCTTTTTCACAGAGCCATTGAACTCGGTTGTCGAGGTGCTGCACCTGATATTCAATGCTGTAGCTCGATCGATCGGTGAGTGCAGTATTAATCGCGCGATTCACCTGTTCTTGATCGTCTGGGTGGAGTCGATCGCGCCATTGGCAATAAGAGACAGGGGAAATTACGGGAGAGATTTCGGCAGAGAGTCCAAGCAGGCGAGCAACTTGAGGATTCCACAAGACCTGATCGCGATCGAGATGCCATTCCCAGCAGCCAATTTCTGCCAGTTCAATCGCAGCCGCACAGGTATCAGACAGAAGGCTTTCGGGTCGGAAGGGTGCTTGATCAGTGAGACGATAGGAAGCTGGTTCTCTGAGCAGGCGATCGTTGGGAGAAGACATTGCATTTACGTTAGCAGGCAACTTGCGGTACTGCGAGGGCTAGGATAGCGAAAATCATCAGTTCTTGCGGTGCCTAATTTCCCTGTGAAAAATTAAAAAGTGACTCAAAAAATCATTAGCCAAGGCAAGACGACCGGGCAAGAACTGAGATCGATCAGGAAACGTTTCTCATCAATTTCGCAAAAACTCATTGCGGGCGATCGATTAAGGCAACATATCAGGCAACCTACTAAGGCAACATGTCCAAGATGCCCATCCGCCCAGGCAGAATTTCGAGCAATGCTCAGGGAGAATCATTCTGAGCGAGAACTTCCTGAAGCTTCGTGCGAAACTCACCCTTAGGATGCGCCCCTTTCACTTCTCCGATGATTTTGAAATCTGCTTCGGGCGACGCACAAATCAGGTAGGTGGGCCAGCCCATTTCTGCTTTATCAGGATATTGCGCCAGGAGAATTTTGCGATATTTGCGGTAGGTGGCAGTATCCTGCATCTTGACATCTACAAAGTCTAAACCCAGTTCTGAGACGACTTTCTGGTCATAAAATGCCATTTTGTGGCACAGTCCACAATCTTCTGAAGAAAATTTGATAACGGCTACACTCATAGATTTTCTCTGGTTCTCAAAAACGATCGAATTCGCTTGGGATAACGACTGTGCAATGACTCCTTCGATTCTATTGAATCAACCGGGGTCTGAAAACCAGTTTACAGGGGAGAGACTGCAAAGGCTTGGGGTGGGGAAGCTTGGGATAGGAAAGAGGGTTTGAGGAATCGCTTGCCAGAGCAGCAATGACTTTTCCCCGTTCAGTGATGTTGCCGATCGAACAAGGAAAACAAGAATGAGTCAGCCCCACGTGAGCGTTGTCATTCCTACCTACAACTGCGATCGATTCTTGCCCAAAGCGATTGAGAGCGTGCTGCGGCAAACCATGACTCAGCATGAAGCGATTGTGATTGATGATGGTTCAACGGATAACACAGCCGCTGTTTTGCAGCATTATCAGGACAGGTATGCTGTTTCGGCAAGATTGGCTGCTGCAATCAGGCGGATTCGCTCGGCGATTGTCGATGTCTGAAGAGACGAAACTGGTGCTCTGGCTGGCGCGATCGCGCTGTGAGGCAGAGTGGCTGTGGCAGGTGACGGTTAGCTATCGGCAGCGCGAAGACAACGCCACCCATAAAGAACTGCTCCAGGCAGAATCTCTGTCTGCCATTCTGGCTGAATTTTTTTCCCAGGGTGAGCTGCCAGAATCAATTCGGCTGCTAGAGAACTCGGTGTGCTACAACATGCTGGTCTGGCTTGCCTAGTATCTCTACCACACCGGACATTTGGCAGAGGCAGTGCGCTTTCTTAAGCAGGCTTATTTCTATTCCGCCTATTCTCCAATAGAGGCGATCGTTCACTAGGCAAATTGCTTCGCCGAGTTTTCTAAAAGCTGGCACAGCAAGTTTGACGTGCAGCAACTCCGGCGATCGAGCGAGTGGCGGCAATTAATCCAGTAGATTGTAGGAAGAAGTTCGGGGTGCTTAAAGGAAGCACTTGACCTGATGCCAGTTTTGCTGCTCATCCTGGCAGTAGTAGCAGCCTTCCCACCAGATGCACTGACGATAAGATTGCTCGACTTCTCTGCTTTTCCTGGGCTGCTCATCGCTCAACAGCGCAACAATTTCCTGCTTGCGATCGATCGTTTTGGCAGCAGCAGCATCGAGCGTTTTTTGCAGAGAGTGCTCAGTCAGGTTTGATGGGATCACAGTAAACCTCACAAGAAATGGCAGTAAACAAATATCAACAGCAGAGGAAGATTGAAGAATCTTAATCCCTTTATGTTCTGTTGTAACTCGCGAACCAAGGGCAAAAATAGACTCTTTAGTATTATTTAATTTCTATGATTGATATGACTAAAGCTCTATTGATGCGGTTCCAGGCTCTCGCGAATTTTAGACCCAGCCTTATATAAAGCTTGAACAGATAAAGCTTGAGCAGATAAAACTTGAACAGTAACCGCAGCCCGATCGGGTTCTGATTAAATCAGCGGCGGAGCAATCGTCCAGCCTGTTTCGCGCACAATTTTGCTTTCGGAGGGCGCAACCTGATTCCAGCGGTAGCCCATGTAGTGAGCGATCGCCATGACGTAAGGCTCCCAGCGACGGCGCATTTTAATATATTCCTGAACCCCTGCTTCGACATCGGGCACGGTTTCAATGTCTTCCTGGCGTAGCCGCTCGATCGCCTGAAGATATCGCTGTCGCAAAATAAAGTCATCCTCTCCAGCCATTTTGAAGCTGCGCTGGGGCAGAAACGTATAAGACAGTTCCATCAGCAAATGCTGTCCGCCGTTTGCCAGTCCTGCAACAACCGTGGAACGAATAAAGGCACGATAGCGATCGGGATGAAGAGCCGTATTAATCAGCGTCACCGTATCCATTGCCAGCCAGACAATTCGCGCGAGGGAATACAGGTCATTCTCAAAGCGAAAATAGTGAACGACAGGATAAGCATGGTGTGATTCCAGCAGGGTCAACAAGCTTTCGGCAATTTTCGCCACATCGTCGCGGGCATCGTTAAAGTCTCCGGCTGCGCCCATGCGGGCAACCAGTTCGGCGGCATCGGCTTTTCCCATTGTGCGGTGGTGCAGCATCAGCGCAAGGATATTTCGCTGACTCAACGCGCTGTAAATCGCCATCAGGTAGGTAATAGTGAGCGTAAAAATGGCAAATCCCAGCCCTGCTTCGATCACGGTTACGATCCGAACCCAGTCCGATCGCGGCACCAAATCGCCCACTCCTAGCGTCGTAAAGACATAGCCGCTGTAATACAGCGCCGTGCTAAAGCTAATCGGCGTCAGACCTTCGCTCGCCTGAATTTCCATCCCCAATTCTGTCCAGTACACGCAGGCAAAGCCTACAATCAAAAGCACAGTCCAGGCAGAAACCACCAAAATCAGCAGGGTTGGACCACAAAACGATAAAATTGCTGCACCGAATCGCTCCGATCGCTGAATCGCTGCTCCAAGCCTGGCAATTCGCTGAAATAGCCGCCAGGTTCCTTTGCTGATCGCCGTACTCAGCCATCCCTTACCGCTGCGGGGATAGAGCACGATCAAATAAATATCAATCAGCGAGATTAGAATCAGGACAACTCCAACCAATTGGATTAGCCTATCGAACAAGGGGTGCATAGTTACGGTGCGATACGATAACGGTGTGACGGCGCAAAATCAGCATTCACAGCCTAGACTGCCGGACTCAACTGCAAACCCTGCCGCAGGACTTAAATCATGAGTGCCCCTGTCTCTAACTCCTTTCGTTCTCCCGTCCCCATTGCCCCTCTCGATCAATACAATCAGCGTCTCGTTGAGCGGTTGCATCCACCGGACTGGATCAATCCTGAACCTGCCCGACGCTATGACCTGGTTGTAGTTGGCGGAGGCGCAGCCGGACTGGTGACGGCAGGGGGAGCGGCTTTGCTGGGTGCAAAAGTGGCTCTTGTTGAAAAGCATTTGCTGGGCGGAGACTGCACTAATGTGGGCTGTGTGCCTTCTAAAACGCTAATTCGATCGGCAAGAGTGGCAGAAACTGCGCGATCGGCAGCAGACTATGGCATCGAAACCGGAGCGGTAAAGGTTAATTTTGCGGCAGTGATGGAGCGGCTACGGCGCATTCGATCGGACATTAGCGTGCATGATTCTGCCCGTCGCTTTCAGGATGAGTTTGGCGTGGATGTGTTTTTTGGGATGGCAAGCTTTGCCGACTCAGACCGTATCACCGTTGCCGGAAAAACACTGTGCTTCAAAAAAGCTGTCTTGGCCACCGGAAGCTACCCCTCAATTCCCTTGATTCCCGGACTGGATGCCGCAGGTTATCTCACCAACGAAACCGTCTTTTCAATCACCGATCGCCCTGCAAACCTGGCAATTATCGGCGGCGGCTATATCGGCTGCGAAATGGCACAGACCTTCCAGCGGCTAGGTTCACAGGTGGCGCTGTTTGTGCGGGGCGATCGCCTTCTGAGTCAGGAAGATCCCGATGCGTCTGAGATTATTCGGCAGCAGCTTGAACAGGCGGGAATTCAAATTCTGCTTAACAGTAAGATCTTGGGTGTGAATGGTTCGGACACAGGTAAGACGATCGAATACGAACAAAATCAGCAAGCCCAGAAGATAACCATTGATGAAATTCTGGTGGCAACCGGGCGATCGGTCAACGTAGACGGCATGAACCTCGATCGCGTTAATGTGGAGTACAGCGATAAAGGCATTGTGGTGAATGATTATCTACAAACCACCAATCCCAGAATTTATGCGGTCGGTGATAGCTGCCTGAAATGGAAATTTACCCATGCCGCAAACGCAGCCGCACGAGTTTTATTACAGAATGCGCTGTTCGCAGTTGGCGGCATTGGACGCAAAAATATTAACTCTTTGGTGATGCCCTACACCGTTTACACTGAACCCGAAGTCGCCCACGTGGGAATGCATCTTGCAGAAATTCAGGCACAAAATATTCCCGTTGAAACCCTGTGCCAGCCTCTTACCAAAGTCGATCGCGCCGTGGTTGACAGTGAAACGATCGGCTTTGCCAAAGTCCATCTCAAGCGCGGAACCGATCGCATCTTGGGCGCAACGATTGTCAGTCCTCAGGCAGGTGAACTGATTACGCTCTTCACTCAGGCAATGACGAATGGATTGGGACTGAAAGCGATCGCCAAAACGATTTATCCCTACCCGACGCAGGCAGAACTCATTCGCAATCTGGCAGATGAGTACAGTATCCGGCAGCTTCAGTCGCTCAAGCCGATTACGTCTCGCTGGCTTGCCTGGACGCACGGCGGCTAGTGCAAATTAACGCTCCAAATCCTCGATCATCTTCGGCACACCTGCCGTCAAATTCTCATATCCTTCCGGTGTCACCAGCACATCATCTTCAATGCGAATGCCAATGCCGTGCCAGCGGGGATCAACGGCAGGCTGTCCTTCCGCAGGTTGAATGTGAGGTGAGATATAAATTCCAGGTTCCACAGTAAGCACCTGTCCCGGCTCTAGACTATGGGGTGTTTCGCCGTGCTGATAAACGCCCACATCATGCACATCCAGCCCCAGCCAGTGCCCGGTGCGGTGCATATAAAACGGCTTGTATTTCTCTTCTTGGATGATCTCCTCAATGTTGCCCTGAAGCAGTCCCAGATCAATTAATCCCTCTACGATCACTCGCACTGCAACATCGTGGGTTTGCTTGTAAGGATTGCCGGGATACACCTGGGCGATCGATTGACGCTGAGCCTCCAGCACAATTTCGTAAATTGCTTTTTGCTCCTCAGTGAATTTGCCGTTTACCGGAAAGGTGCGCGTGATATCGGAGTTGTAGTAGCCGTAGGCGCAGCCTGCATCAATTAACAGCAAGTCATCGTCCTGCATCTGGCGCGTGTTTTCGGTGTAGTGCAGAATGCAGGCATTTTCCCCTGATGCCACGATCGATGGATAAGCCGGACCGATCGCCCCCTGCAAACGAAAGGTATGCTCAATTTCCGCCTGCACCTGATATTCATAGTGACCCGGACGCGCAAAATCCATCGCTCGCTGGTGAGCCTCGATCGCAATTTCTGCCGCTTTTCGCATCAGATCCAGTTCGGCTGCGCTTTTAATTTGCCGCATCGGGTGGAGGAGGGCGATCGGATTTTCGAGTGCAACGGGACCGTAGCCCTTGCGGGGGTAGGTTCTCAAAAGCTGCTGCCAGTGCTTCAGAATCGTTTCGTTAAATGCTTTGTCGCGGCCAATCGAGTAAAAGATGCGATCGGCTGGCTCGAGATACTGGGGCAGTTTTTCTTCAAGTTCATCGATCGGATACACGATATCTGCGCCGAACTGTTCTTTGGCAGCTTCCACTCCGACTCGATAGCCCGACCAGGTTTCTTTCTCCAGATCCTTCGGGCGCACAAACAGAATAAATCGATGCTCTTCATGGTGCGGCGCAAGTACGGCAACGGCTCCCGGCTCATCGAATCCGGTCAGGTAATAAAAGTCGCTGTCCTGCCGAAAGTTGTACTCTACGTCATTGTGCATTGTTGCCAGCGGCGCACTGCGAAACACTGCCGTTCCTTTTCCCAGCTTTGCCATTAGGGTTGCGCGACGCTGAGCATATTCCGTTGCCGTAATCATGGGATTTGAGGATAGGGATTACATCAAGATTGCTAGTGTTCTCTACTTTAGCGAGTTCAGCTTTCAGATTCCAATCATCATGGACGATCGCCGCAAGATAGATTTATATTGATGGATAAAGCATTTGCAATTGATTTCTGCTTAAGCATTTTAAGCTTGTGCAGTGCGTAAGCCGGGTCAAACGACTTTTTATGAAACCCACCCAACCCTATCAGCCCTTCCTGCTCCGCATCCTCCACGGACTCATCGGAATTTTTGTGATTGGGGCGATCGTCACTGCCTACTGGACTTACGACACTTATGACAAACGCTGGGGCGGAATTGGACTGCCTCACTTTCCCGAAATCGAAGGTATTCATGGCACGTTTGGACTATACGCGCTGCTGCTGTTCCCGGTGTTTGCCATCTACGCACTGCGACGCGGACAAAAACGCCTGCTTCAGCCTGATTCCCTCACAAAACTGAGTCAATTTAATACGCCGATTGGGTGGTATACGCTGCATCGCGGTGCGAATACCCTGTCGCTGCTGGCTCTCACGTTTGCGCTGTTTTCCGGCAAGATGATGGACTCAGGCTGGCTACCTCGCGGCGAACTGAATCATCCTTGGTACTCCGTTCACCTCATTTCCTGGGTGGTGATGGTGCTGACGCTGGCAATTCATCTGCTGATGAGCGCGAAAGTAGGCGGTTTGCCTTTACTGCTCTCAATTTGGCAGTGGAAATTTCGCCCTGAAGAAAGCCCAAAACAGTGGCGATCGCACATTCAGAAATGGTGGTTTCAGATCCGGTCAGGTGATACCAGCAGTTTGCTTTGGGTCAGGCGATCGATGCTCTATCGAGGGCTGGAGGCAGCCATAATAATTAGCCTGATTTTTGCCTGGATTATTCCGCTGCTAAAGGGTTAGTAGCTGTTTTAAAGCTCGAAGAGGCTAGACAGAGATTCGTGGATCGATCGCTTGTCAAACTCATCAACTACAGGGGTTACGGCGATCAATTACCATTCTGATAGGAATAAATTCTTATCCTATCAACCGACTTGTCCTGAGAGTACGCTATCCTAGCTATTTAAGAGATTGATTGCCCATTGGAGTCTATGTTTCTGAACGTTCACGATCCTCTTGAAAATCAAAGCTGAGCTATCTTGATTTCACTCCTAACTCCTGAATTGCTCCAGACCCATTTGTTTCCAGCGCAGCAGTATCGATTTAGTAACGGGCTAACGCTAATTCATCAGCAAACGCCAGCCGCCCCAGTAGTTACCGTTGATGTGTGGGTGAAGGCGGGGGCAATCTTGGAGCCGGAACCCTGGTCGGGGATGGCACACTTTCTAGAACACATGATTTTCAAGGGAACCCATCAGCTTCCACCCGGCTTGTTTGATCAGATTATTGAAAGTCGCGGCGGCATGACCAATGCAGCAACGAGCCACGACTACGCCCATTTTTTCATTAACACAGCAGCGATTCACCTGCCCGAAACCCTGCCTCATCTGGCAGATTTGCTGCTGAATGCTCAGATTCCAGACGAGGAGTTTGATCTGGAGCGCGATGTCGTTTTAGAAGAAATTCGGCAATCGCTCGACGACCCAGACTATCTCGGCTATCAGTCGCTTGTCGAAAACATCTATCAGCGGCATCCCTACGGGCGTCCAATTCTGGGCGATGCTCAGCTTTTGCTCGCTCGCTCGCCCGACGAAATGCGCCATTTCCACCGCACTCACTATCAGCCGGAAAATATGACAGTGGTGATTGTCGGCGATGTGGCATGGGAACCGACGCTGGAAATAGTCAGCCGTTCCTTTGCTCAGTTTGCGCCGCGATCGAACTGTCCTTTGCCCGAGGTCGAAGCCGAACCGCCAATTACTGAGATTCGCCGACAGGAGCTTCATCTGCCTCGATTAGAGCAGGCGCGGCTGATGATGGCTTGGATAGGACCGGGCGTGGACCATTTGCGGAGTGCCTACGGGCTGGATCTGCTTTCGGTGCTGCTGGCAGGCGGGCGAACCTCGCGACTGGTGCGCGAACTGCGGGAAGAACGCTACCTGGTGCAGGACATTATGAGCAGCTTCTCGCTTCAGCAGGATTCGAGCCTGTTTACGATCACTGCCTGGTTAGAGCCGGAGCATCTGGGGCAGGTCGAGGCAATTATTGGCGATCGCTTAGCAGAGTTGGCTGAGGTTCCCCCGTCGCCCAGCGAATTAAACCGCTATCAGCGATTGCTCTGCAACGACTACGCCTTTTCAACCGAAACGGCAGGACAACTTGCCGGACTCTACGGTTACTACAGCACGATCGCCGAACCGCAAATCGCGACGGCATATCCGCAGGTGATTCAATCCTTCCAACCGGAGGAACTGCGAAACATTGCCCGTCAATACCTGTCGCCGCTACGCTATGCTGTAACGGTGCTGAAGCCCTGCTAAAGTCAGGAAAATTAGGGTCGGGAAAGAGAGAAATTTAATGCAAAATCGTATTGTGCATCGTGCTGTCCTGCCCAACGGGATGACCGTTTTGTGTACTGAAAATGCGGCAGCCGATATTGTGGCAGCGCGGGTGTTTATCCGGGCGGGTGGACGCTATGAGCCGATCGCTCAGGCAGGGCTTTCGCACCTGCTGGCAGCCGTGATCACCAAAGGAACCGATCGCCTTACGTCGCAGGAAATCGCCGAACGGGTTGAGTCCGTTGGGGCAAGTTTGGGAACCGATGCGGCGTCAGACTACTGTTTGCTCAGCCTCAAGACTGTGTCGGGCGACTTTCCCGAAATGCTAGAGCTGGCGGCAGAACTACTCCGATCGCCTGCCTTTCCCGAAATGGAAGTCGAGCTAGAGCGGCGGCTCACCCTGCAAGGAATTCGATCGATGCAGGAACAGCCCTTTTCCGTGGCAAACAATCAGTTACGGCAGGCGATGTACGGTGAGCACCCCTATGCCCTCCCCGGATTAGGAACCGCCGAAACCGTATCTAGCCTGACTCCGGCAGACCTGCATCATTATCACAAAACTTACTTCCGTCCCGATAATGTGGTGATTAGCATTGCCGGACGCATTCAGCCCGATGAAGCAATGGCACTGGTCGATCGCACGTTGGGCGACTGGGAACTTCCTTTGCAAACAGACGGATCGCCCTTGCCCCTGCCCACCCTGGAGCTGCCGCCCGTGACTCCAAACCCACAGTGGCTTGTAACCCTCCAGGACACACAGCAGGCGATCGTGATGCTGGGTTATCTAGCAAGCGAAGTTCACAATCGAGATCATTTAACCCTGAAGCTACTCAATACTTATCTGGGAAGCGGTCTATCGAGTCGGCTATTTGTCGAGCTGCGGGAAAAGCAAGGACTGGCTTATGAAGTGTCTGCCTTCTATCCTACCCGGATCGATACCTCCCACTTTGTTGCCTATATCGGCACTGCGCCAGATAATGCTGCCGTTGCGCTGGAAGGACTACGATCGGAAGTTGAGCGGCTGCAAACCGTTCAGCTCACCGACGAAGAACTTCAGGCGTCAAAAAACAAGCTGCTGGGACAATACGCCCTCGGCAAACAAACCAACGCTCAGCTTGCCCAAATCTCTGGCTGGTACGAAACGCTGAAATTGGGCATCGACTACGACGATCGCTTTCAGCAGCAAATCCCGACGATCACTGCTGAAGACATTCAGGCAGTCGCCAACCGCTATTTCACCCAGCCCTATGTGTCCCTTGTCGGGTCGGAAAAGGCGATCGATCAGGTGGAGCAGGTGAAGCGGTAATGGGTTTTTAGACGTGCCGCACATCGATAAGGGCGTTTCGCGAAACGTTATTTACCGCATCCAGGCATTTACTGCATCCAGACAGCCCGCTTGCACCAGGAGATATTTTTTGCCGTTCCGTAGGGTAATCTAAACAAAAATCTGTCGTTCATTTGCTAATGGGGAATCGCAATGAGAATTGCCGTTCTATTCGCAACTGTAATCCTGGCACTTTTTTGTTTCTTGTCTCCTGTTTCTGCTGATAATGTCGTGCCAACGGATCGAATTGACCCTAAAATGCAGCTGCTTGAAACGCGATCGTGCATTGGCTGCAATCTCCAAAATGTTGATCTGAGCGGTGAGGATTTGAGAGGCGTTAACCTGAGTCGTGCCAACCTGGAAAACGCAAATCTAAAGGGCGCAAAGATGATGGCGGTCGTACTGCGCGATGCTGACCTAAAACGAGCCGATTTGCGACAAGCCGATTTGTTGGCGGTCGATTTCACCGGAGCTAACCTGAAGGGCGCCCAATTTTCGCGAACTGATCTGGCAGCCGCTCGCATTTGCCGGACGATCGATCCCAATGGCAAGCTATCGCAGAGAGACTGCTAAAGTAGCTCATGCTTGAGATCTCGGAGGCTCGGTTTGGTCAAGGTTCCTTTTGTGAACGGCATCCTGAGCCTCAAGGGAATTCCCTTATTTGCGGTATCGCTGTGCTGCCAGCATCGTCGCGTATGGCGTTTCGTGCAGGTGTTCCTTGTTTGCAGAGCCAAACAGCTTCATTTTTTCGGTAATCACGTCTTGCATCGCAGCGATCGATTCTTCCATGCAGGGCAGCAGGTCGGCTTTGGGGGCAGTGCAGGCTTCAGAGCCGATCGTCGTCATGTAGGCCTGGCGTACTTCGGTATTGACGTTGAATTTGCAAACGCCCAGTTCGATCGATTTGCTGATCATTGGGGCAGGCAGTCCCGACGCGCCGTGCAGCACCAGCAAGACATGACCGACTCTTTCTCGAATGCGAATTAGGCGATCGAAGTCCAGACGGGGTTCGCTGCGGTATTCGCCGTGGACGTTGCCAATTGTGACTGCCAATGAATCGACCTGGGTTTGCCGCACAAATTCGCCTGCCTGAGTTGGGTCGGTCATTTTGGCTTCTTTCTCAGAAACCGATAGACCATCTTCCGTACCGCTGATTCTGCCAATTTCCGCTTCAACAATCGCGCCCTGGGCATGGGCAAACTGGGTCATTTCACGGGTAAAAGCAAGGTTCTCTTCGTAGGGCAAATGGGAGCCGTCTGCCATGATCGAACTCATTCCGGCCGCTAGGGCAAACTCGATCGCGCTGGCAGAAGTGCTGTGATCGAGATGGACAGAGACGGGGACAGAGGCAGTTCGGGCAGATTCTAAACAAAGTAAAACCAGGGGCGATCCGCCATACTTCAGCGCACTGGGATGGAGTTGCAGCATTGCTGGACTGCGGTTTGCTTCTGCCGCACCGATCACTGCCCGTACCCCCTCCAGGTTATAAACATTGAATGCTCCGATCGCGTAAATATTGCGTTGAGCGGTTTCTAATAGTTCCAGCGTAGAGGCAAGCATGGTAGTTTCCTGGCGTGAGAATGGATTGCTTGAGGCGGT
>NZ_JACJOR010000423.1:0-6203 GCF_014695615.1 Leptolyngbya sp. FACHB-711 | reverse complement strand
AACAAAAACTGATTAACCAAACAAGCCAGAACTATAAATTATAATTCAACTTTATAGTAGAAGGGATTATTGGAAAAACATAGTTTCTTTATCAGTGAGTCGTCAAATTATCATTAGATTAAATTGAGTTTGTCAATCTATTATCAATTCACCAGAAGTTAAATTTTTATTAGGTGATACTGTCATATTTAGGTTTCCTTCTGGAATGCAATAAGCTTTACCTGATTCTCCTAACAACTCCAACAATTACCAGGAGGTTGCCATGCCCCTTATTCTCATCAAAGGAACTTTTTCCATTAAAGGAACTGCCCCTGACGGTGACTCTGTTCGATTTATTCCCAAGAATCCCGCTCTATGGCGAAAGCTAGAAAACCGAGTACGTGCCAATCGCCTAGGAGGGGTACAGCTGCGCCTTGATGCGATCGACGCACTGGAAACCCATTTTCAAGCGCGAGTCGGTGCATTTGGAACCCAGCGTCAACCCGAAGAATTCGGTAACAAAGCTGCTGCTCATCTGCTCGATCTGCTGGGCTTTGATAGCAAAACGATTCGGCGAGGACCGAAGGAAATTGTGCAGGATGCCGCTCCCAACACAGTGAATGGATACATTCTGACTCGCTTTGCTGATATCTACGGACGAGCGATCGCCTTTGCTTTTGCCGGAGATCTCGATGAAAGCGATGGAGCCTCTGTTTTCGTCACTGAAGATCTCCTGAAGCAGAGTGCAAATTACCAGCTTGTTGCCGAGGGTTTGCTATATCCCACGTTCTATTCAAAGCTCTACATTGACCTGAGAAAGGCTCTGGCAGCTGCAACTGAATCAGCCCGCTCTGCTGGGTTGGGCTTGTGGACAAAAGATGTGACCAATCGCGGATTTGAACTCGAAAGTCTGAAAACCATCATTGAGGAGGCTGTTATTCTGCCGAAGCTATTTCGCCGCTTGCTTAGCTACCTGGCAATTAACGATGACAGTGTTGATTTATCTGGATTTATCGACTACCTCAATAGTAACGACGATCGCGTTCTTGTCCTGCCTGAAGGCAAGATTACGGGGTTTGATAATTTGATTGAAGTCAACGGTCAAACCTTGAGGTTAACTGAAAAACCTGAGGATCTGGTATTTATTGAGAAGTAAGAGCCTTCAATGTAAGCGTGTAAATTTTCTATGGCTCGATCGCAGAGGAGACTGTACCGCGGCGTTGCTGAATCGAAGTATGAAGACACAACTTAAGACCCCGCATCGCCCCCTAAATTCCCCAATGCTGGGGGACTTTGAGGATCAGTTCCACCCAATTTTGGGGGGCTAGGGGGGCGAATCATACTCCAATTCAGCAACGCCCTGTACCGCTTCTCCTAGCTCTGTTGATCACTGCTGGACTGCTGGCAGCAGGGTTTTGCGAGGGGGCAGACTGATGAGTCGTGTTTACTGCGATCGATCAGGATGAAGATAGGCTCCATCAATCAGGGTTGGAACACAATTGCTAGCATTGAATGCTGCGGCAAGTTCAACATCTTGCGGGAAGCCTCGTTCAATCAGTTCTTTGCCAGAGCTGCACTGCGGCATGAGCTGCGTTAGACGGTGCTGAAGTCCCTGGAAGGCGATCGCAGCGGCTTCTGCTTCAGGGGACAAATTGCCGCTTAGATAACGAATGATTGCCCCTGCTCCGATCCAGTCTTCAAAAGCGGGACGGAGGCTGCCATCACTCCATTTTTCGCCTGCTGGAACGATCGCAATTTTTCGCCCGTAAGCCATCGCGGCTAAGGCAACGGCGCGACCGTTTCTCAGACATCCGGCTAAGGTTGGAGTCTTTCCAGTGGATAAACTCAACGCTGAACCGTTGGGCGAAGGAAGTACGAGGCGCAAACCTTGGGGAACCGACAGCAAAGAAGCAGGAGAGAGGGAATAGCCATTGCCACCACGCTGGTTTGCCAGTTTCGCGTTAATTGACTCAGCGAATGCTGTTACCGAATCATCTTTGTATTGATAGGGATAAACAATTGCCCCTCGAGAATTTGCAATCTCAACGCAAGTTGAAAACGAAAGCACGTCAACGATGACAATGACATCGCTAATAGAGGCTAGATGGAAAATTCCCTGTTCGCCCCATTCACATCGCACATCAAATTGAGATTGATTGAACACGATCAGAAATGTGCTTCTACAATCGAAAAACAGAATGATAGAATCTTGTCAACGTTTTACTGATTGCGTCAACGTTCGATCAAGCGATTCGTTTGAGACTTTTCTGCCAGGGATTGGTATTCGATCGCATCATGGCTGCAAAAAAGACGAACCTCGTTTTTGTGATTGCGTGAAAGCTGTCGCAGACGGTCTTGATTATGGAGGCGAGCTTGGCGATCGACTTCCATCATGGTTTGGTAGGCACGGAGACCGGGAGTGCATTGGCGATTTGCGCCGTCCATTTCGTGACGGTAGAAATAAGCATCGCCTGCATGAAGCAGCCAGCCGTCTGAGGTTTGAATTGCAACTCCGGCATGACCAGGGGTATGTCCAGCCAGGGGAATTAAGAGAATTTCGGGGGGCAAGCCTTCCAGATCGCGGACTGCCTCGAATTCAAACCAGGGATCGCCGCCTGCTGCGTAGTATTTCCAGTTTTTCACTTCGTCCCACTGTCCGGGACGGTATCGCCGCTTGCCAATAAAGCCGTGCCGAGTTCGAGCGGCGGCTGCTTCGCTTTGCATCAGATGCACGGTGGCTTCGGGAAAATCTTCCAGACCGCCAGCATGATCAAAATCTAGATGAGTCAGCACAATATGGCGCACATCTCGCGCTGAGAAGCCGAGCCGCTCAATTTGATCGATCGCCGTATATTTCTGCTTAAACTGGATGTTATTAAAATAGATAAAAAATGGGCTGAGACGGGAGTGGGGAGCTTGCACGTCGCGCAGTCCAAACCCGGTGTCTACCAGCACTAATCCTTGATTTGTTTCGATCAAAAGACAGTGGCAAACCAGATGAGCCGTCAGACCCCGACTGAAGCCATCAAACAGTGCCCCACCCAAAGGACACATACAGCCACAATTGAGATGATGAATTCGCATGAACCCTCCAGGTTGCTGATCGAACGTTGACGCCGCAGAACTATGACGATTGAACGATGAAATAGAGCTGTGAGATAGAGCCGTGACGATTGCTTGCCGCTCTGCGATGCGAAGCAGTTTTCGGTTGAGTATCGGTTGAGTCAATGGCTGAACCGCTTCGATTGCTCCGATCGTAAGAAGGGAACCGTGAGATATCTTCTTTCCAACGGAGTAGGTCGAACCCGGAAGGAGGAATTGCGGTCAATTCGGGAAAAAAGCCTTGCAGCGAGAGTAAACTAAGTTTTGGCATCGGTTCCAGGATGCGAAAGCGTCTTTAGCGTCTTTTGATTAGCCCCCTGCCGTTAAATTCCCTATGAAGCTGCGTCCTTTTCTCACCGTTCTCTTGGCGATCGTGTTTGTTCTGATTTCTGCCAGCGTGGTTGGGGCAGTGTGGCTCAAGAGCCAGAGCCCGCTGCGGCTCGACGATACGCGCATTTCGAGCAGACCGGAAGCCGCGCTGTTTGTTTCCCGGCAGGCTCCGCTGATGCTGTCGCTTCAGGTAAATCCCGATCGGCTCAAGGCATATCGCTTAACCAATACTCGCATCGGGCAACGGGCACAGGTACAGGCACAGTTTGATCGCTGGCAGCGTCGCTTGCTGGGGGAACCGAAGCTGAGCTATGGCGATGACATTGCGCCCTGGGCAGCCGATGAAATGACCCTGGCCTTGATGAATCCTGATGTCGATCGCGATTTTGAGAACGGGCAGCAGCCGGGCTATTTGCTGGCAGTCGAAGTCGCTGACCCTACTCAGGCAAAAGTCTCACTGCAACGGTTTTGGCGCAGTCAAGCGTCTGCCCAAAATCAGGTAAAAGAGACGTTTGCGGGGGTGGAGTTGACTTATGCAAAGCCAGAGCCGCGCCGCCGATCGGATTCAGACAAAGCCCCGGAACTGCCGTCTTTAACCACTGCGCTCGTCAGCGATCGATTTGTGCTGTTTGCTAATTATCCCAAGGTGCTGCGGCAGGCGTTGAACAATGTGCAGGCGACAGAGCTGAGTTTGAATGCCGATCGCACCTATGAGCAGGCAATTGACCAGTTGAGCGATCGCCGAATCGGAGTAGCTTTTGTGAATGTGCCCCAGTTTGCCACTTGGCTGACGGCACAGCGTCCCGAGCCGAGCGAAATCCGTTTGATTGCGGCATTGCAGCCCACATCCCAGGGCATTTTAGCGAAGCTGAGCTTGCTGTCCGCCCCCGGTTCATCCCACCGTTCAGCGGAACAAGGGTTCGCCGAAAGTTTGCTTGATTTCTCTAACTCAGCAGAATCGTTGCCCGCCCCTTCTTCGGCTGATGCAAAAGCGATTTTGAAAAACCTGCCTGCAACCAGTGCTTTTGCGTTAAGCGGGGTCAATATTGGACAGACCTGGGAACAGTTCCAGAAGTCGGGTGCGTCCTGGGCAACTCCGGTGCGGGAGGCGATCGATCGATTACAGCAGCAATGGGGCGTAGAGTTTGCCGCCGATCTGTTTCCCTGGATGCCGGGAGAATTTGCTTTAGCACTGGTTCCCCGCAGCGGAAATCAAGGTGCGAATGCGGCTGACAAAACGGCTTTGCTTCAGCAGTTCGATGCAGCGTTTATCACTGAGCAGTCACCCAACATAAAAGCAGGACTGGAGCAGCTCAATGCGATCGCCGCTCAGCAAGGACTTAGCAGTGGCACATTTCAGCTTGGCGAACAGGAGGTGTTTGCCTGGACAAAGCTCACGCCGCTCCGGGGGAGAAATAACCTTTCCCTAGAAGCAACGGTTCAAGGACTACACACCCAGCTTGGCAATTATCAGGTTTTTGCCACTTCAGTTGAAGTGATGCGGCAGGTCATCGAAGCCAGCACTGCCGAGACTCCTGCTTCCTTACAGCAGATGATCGCCCAACTTGAAGATGCGGGTGCGCCGAGTCAGGGTCGTTCGCAGATTTATCTGGATTGGACTGAGCTTCGCGCTCGCTATGGCAATCAGCCGATCGTGCAGCGTCTAGAGCAAACGGTGAAGCCTCTGTTCGAAAGCTTGCAGACAGTGGCGTTTACTGCGAAGGGTTCAAATTCAGAGGGTTCAGGTTCGGATCGATCGCTAGGTGCGCTGCTGCTCAGGTTTCAGGAACAGGAATAAAACCTGCCCGATTCACATCGTGTCGGCTTGCCAGCAGGCGACCAGACAGCGAGAACCGTCCCCTCGCTCTTGATCAGAGTGCCAGCAGGCGTTTAGACATCGATTGCTTGCAAGGAGGAACTGCGCTGCAACGTTCCGCTGCAGAATCCTCGCTCTGGCACGGTAGGAACGACAGGAGTAAGCAGGGCTTGATGGACTGCGATGATGTTTACCGATCGTGATAGAACTAGCATTGGGCTCAACAGGGCAAATTTTCATAACCAACTCAAAGTAATCTAGAGAACGTAGCAGGAATCATGGCATCTGTATTCTTGATTGCTTGACAATAAACTTCCTGCTATGAATTTCCTTCTGTATGGTGATCCATCAGGATGGAAGCTTTCTATAGACATCCTTCCCAAAGAATTGAGAATCACACCATTTGCAGCAGCACGATCGGTCACTGGCAAATGTCAGTCTTTCAGAACAAATCAACAAGGTTTTTAACAATTCAAGCAGCCGTTCAATCTGAGCAACAGAATGGATTTCTAAAATCTTCTAAAAGATGGATGTTTTTTAGAATTACGCAATAAACGGATACATAAAAGGCAATTCACCAATCTCACTCCAAAATATTTCTTGCTGTATCTACTTAAAACTAAACTTCTGGCGCATTCCTTTCCTTTAGTTCTCCTTAAGATTACTTAAAAGTCCCCCAGGAGGGGATTGAATTAAATTGCTAAATTTGCGAATTTACCCGTAATATTTTCAATTGTCTCAGCAGATTTATGGTTCAAGCTGTACCTTTTTTCATTGGCTTTTCTCATTACCCGCAGTTAGCCCTGCACGTTCCCGATGGTTTTCTGAATTTGCCTGTTACCCTAATCACCTGGGTCGTTTCGATCGCGTTAATCGCGCTGTCGCTAAATAAAGTACAGGCAGAATACAAAGAGCGAACCGTGCCGCTGATGGGCGTTTGCGCTGCGTTTATCTTTGCGGCTCAAATGATTAACTT
>NZ_JACJOR010000422.1:0-3626 GCF_014695615.1 Leptolyngbya sp. FACHB-711 | reverse complement strand
GAAAGTTAACAAATTCTTTACCGCTATTGCTGTTAGTTTGGGGCTGCTGTTGGGAGCCTGTGCTAGTGGTGGAGAGCAATCTGCTTCGGACGCTCCTGCGGCAAGTCCGTCTGTAGCAAGCTCCCCTGTGGACGAATCTCCTGCTGCATCCCCTGAAATGGCAGACCATTCTGCACCTGCTCAAGGCGGGCAAGTGGTTGAAGTCGGAGCGTATCACTTAGAGCTAGTTGCAGCACCAGAAGCAAGCGGAACCCACTTGGATCTTTTCCTACAATCTGGTGATACTCATGAGGCAATCGAAGGAGCAACGGTGACAGGTCAAGTTCAGCTACCCGATGGCTCTCAGAAGGAAGTTGATTTTGAATATGATGCACAGGGCAAGCACTACACAGCGTTATTGTCTGAAGCAGCATCCGGTGAATATAAAGTTGCTGTTCTCACTGATATCAACGGTGAAAAAGTGAACGGACGCTTTAGTTTTACTAAGTAGATAGGTTTTTATCAGGAAGTTTAGCTGCCGTTTTAACAATTAAATAAGGCAGGCTGCTTGCATTCTCTATCTTAAAATTGGGAATACAAGCAGCTTTATTTGATCAGATGGAATTCCGGTTTTAAGCAGTAACAATACCCATATATTCTAGAAATACTAAACCTTTGTAGTGAAAACTTACATGCTACGTTTATTATGCAAGCTGTTTATTGCAGTAGAAAGTGTAATTTCAATCACAAGTTTCATCCTCATTTCACATTTTTTCGTCATACTTAAAAAAAGAAACCAAAAGGAGTATATCCATGAAGAAAGTAATTTCTGTCTGTCTGATTGCTGCTACTCTTGCTGTTGCAATCCTGCCTGCTAATGCTACTTCTGGGAAGTATTCTTCTCAAGAGGAACATCGTCGCCATCATCGCGAACAGGTGATTAATAACTAATTTACAGCTTCTTGAGCTATGAATTAAAGCTAGTGTGCAGTGAATAATATCAGTTTTGAATGCTTCAAAAACGCTTGCTTTCATTAGGAGGTTTTTGAAGGTAAACTGTCACTGTTTCACTAACCGGATTGTTTGAATACTCTACTCGATTATTTTATTAATTTGAGTAGAGTGTTTGTTGATAAACATTTTAAGGAATTAAGCTATCTCTAAATTTCAGGATTTTAGACTAAAGAAGATAAGGATTGAATTTGTTGAAACAATATATGGGCTTTACGACTAGAATTGCTTAAAGCAGTTAAATCTTTAAGAAGATCTTGAGATGAGGGTTTTGCTTGTTGAAGATGAGCCAGATTTGGGTGCAGCTCTAGAGCGATCGCTCAAACGCAAGAAGTATGTAGTGGATTGGGTCACGGATGGTACCGAAGCGTGGCGGTTTCTCGAAAGTTCCCGGATTCCATACACTGTTGCGATCTTTGATTGGTTGGTGCCAGGACTATCTGGCATTGAACTTTGTCAACGACTCAGAGCCAAGCAGAATCCATTACCTGTACTGTTGCTGACGGCAAGAGATCGAATGGAAGACCGCGTCATGGGACTCGATGCCGGAGCCGATGATTACTTGATCAAACCCTTTGGCATGGCAGAATTGCTTGCTCGGCTGCGGGCGCTCCAGCGGCGATCGCTCCAAATTCAGCCCCCTCAACTGCAAGTTGGCAACCTCATTCTCGACTACAGCACCTCAACGGTTTCAATTTCCACTCCTGTAAGAGAGTCACAGAAAATTCTGCTGACTGCTAAAGAATTTCAGCTGCTGGAATACTTTATGCAACACCCCAATCAAATTCTCTCTCGTGATCAAATCATTGATCGCATCTGGCAAGCGGAAGCAGACTTCAACAGCAATGTGGTGGCAGCTCAAATGCGCTTATTGCGGCGGAAACTGACAGAGTATGGCTACGATCATCTGATTGAAACGGTTTATGGCCTGGGCTATAAGCTCAATACTCATGAAACATAGCCAAATTTTTCACACCACTCGACTGCGATTAGCAGGGCTATATGCCGGAACGATGGGAGTTATTCTCACGATTTGTGCTGTAGGTTTTTATGAAGCAATGGCACATAGCCATTTCTCCGAGTTAAATCACCGGATTGAAACGGTTGCTGGAACGCTGCATGATGGACTAGAAGCCTCTTTGCAAGAACCCAGCAAACTGGAGCCTGTTGTGCAAAAATTTGTTCCGACTCTATGTATTGCTGGAACAGATTGCTCATCTAACTCTACAGCCTTACATTACCTAGGAGTATTCCAGGAGAATGGCTATTACATTCGCTTCTTAAGTTTGTCTGGACAGTTATTAGCCAGTGGGGGGCAGGTGCCAACTGACTTACCCGCCCAGATCGAAACCGAACTTTGGCAAACGCTAGAAGCCCCTGACGGAACTCGTTATCGGCAACTGTCCTTACTGCTCAAAACCGCAAATCAAGATTCCTGGGGATATATGCAGGTCGGGCGATCGCTGTCTGAACTCGATGGGCACATGGTTTGGGTCAGGCTGAGTCTGCTAATTGGCTTGCCCAGTGCCATGCTGCTCGTTGTGGTTGCCAGTTGGTGGCTTGCCGGACAAGCCATGCAGCCCGTCTATAGGTCTTACCGCCAAATGCAACAATTCACCGCCGATGCTGCCCATGAACTCCGCACTCCATTAGCGGCAATTCAAGCAAATTTAGAATCGACCCTCACAACTGATGCAAGCGATGCCGATGCCTGGGATACCCTTCGTACTGTAGAGCGCCAAAACAGTCGTCTATCCCGGCTCGTTCATGATTTGTTGCTCCTCTCCCGTATGGACTTGCAAGGACTTCCTACTAAACAGAATGCCTGTAATCTCAATGATTTAGTAAATGATTTAGTTGAAGAGTTTTCGGCACTCGCACTTGCTTCCAACATCTCACTAACAGCAGACATTCAGACAAATACATCAATTACTGTATTTGGCAGCGAAGAGCAACTCTATCGTTCAGTGGCTAATCTAATCACGAATGCAATTCAATACATCCCTAGTGGAGGTAAAGTCACCGTTCACCTCAAGCAAGAAGACCATCATGCGTTGATTCAGGTTCAAGATACCGGAATTGGCATTCCACATAAAGAACAAGCACGGATATTCGATCGCTTCTATCGAGTCAATAGCGATCGCTCTCGTCATACTGGAGGAGCAGGCTTGGGTTTAGCCATTGCACAGGCGATCGTACAAGCTCATCAAGGCACAATTCAGGTACAGAGTGAGCTAAGCAAGGGAAGTGTTTTTAGCATTCGTTTACCATTAAGAAGCAATTTTAAGATGGCGTAACTTTTGAAGCAATTTTTGGAGTGGGTGCTTAAGACAACGAGATTGACATCGAGCGTTTGTCGTTCCGTCGTTTTGCGACACAACCCAAACAGATCAAGCATCGGATGCTGTCCGCCTACTTGATTCAGCAGCTTAAATTTCCGTCCGTTCTCATGGTGCTTGCGTAAGTCCTGTTAGAATTTTCGTCTGGTTGGGGTATGGCAACGATTCTGACGAAAAAGGGTCATATAGCTTTACGGATACACGTTCGAACAATGGTTGAAGGCAGCATCGACACAATCGCGAAAGCTATCAAATTCATCCCAGCGTTGACGCATCCAATTCTTGAGCACGAACCAC
>NZ_JACJOR010000421.1:0-23893 GCF_014695615.1 Leptolyngbya sp. FACHB-711 | reverse complement strand
CGCATGACGGATTTAGATGCGGTTTTGGACACAGCTCAGCCTACCTTTTTGCAACAGCAAGCCGCCGCGCTGCTGCTTTATCAATCAGTGCTGGAAACAGAGGCGGGCACTGCGTTTTTGAAGCTGCTCCAGACGCTCACATCGCCCCAGCTCAATGCAGTTCAAGTTCTGCAAGCTTACGGTCACTGGTTCAAAACGCTGGCAAATCTGAACCAGAGCTGGCAATTTTACCTGGTGGATCAAATTCTCAAGGCTGAGAATCCCTTTACGCAGCAGGCTCAGAAAATTGCCCTGATTGAAATGCCGCCCCCTCTTGTTGAAGCTGCCCGGCAGGATCTGCGACTGCTATGGGAACTTTATCGCTGTGGCGGCGAAGAGGTCGCTGAGTGGGTGCAAAAGGCGGCCGAACTGACCAATGCGCCAGTTGTTCCTCAGTTTCCGGTAAAGGGCGTTGCCTCAGGAGCGGGTGAAAGACAGGACGATCGAACTCCAGATCTAATAACAAAATTTGCACAGACAGGCGATTGGGCAGACCTGATCGAGCCGCTTGCTGCCTATTATCAGCAGTGCGGAACGGGGATTTTTGCGGCTTACCGGGCGTTTCGCTGGCAGGATGGGCAGATTTGCGGCATTGCTTATCCGGATACGATTCGTTTGTATGAGTTGGTGGGATACGAAGCCCAGAAAGAAGCTCTGCTAAAAAACACGCAGGCGTTGCTGAAGGGCTACCCGGCACTGCACGTTTTACTTTATGGCAGTCGTGGGTCAGGCAAATCTTCTCTAGTGAAGTCACTGCTACACCAGTACGGACAGCAGGGCTTGCGGCTCATTGAAGTGCCGAAGGCTGATTTGCGAGAGCTGCCGGCAATCGTCGATCGATTACGACAGACATCACTCAAGTTCATTATCTTTGTGGATGATTTGTCGTTTGAGGAGGATGACGACGCTTACAAAGCTTTGAAAGTTGTGCTGGAGGGCAATCTCACTGCAAAACCGCAAAACGTTGTTGTCTATGCTACGTCTAATCGACGACACCTGATTCGCGAATTTTTTGCCGATCGCCCCCGTCCCAGCGATGCCGACGAAGTTCACGCCTGGGATACGGTGCAGGAAAAGCTTTCCTTTAGCGATCGGTTTGGTTTAACCCTCACCTTTAACCCAGCCGATCAGGAAACCTATCTAGAAATTGTGCGGCATTTGGCGCAGGGAATGGCGATCGAGTCGCAGGACTTGCAGTATCGCGCTTTGCAGTGGGCAACTCGTCACAATGGGCGATCGGGCAGAAGCGCACGACAGTTTGTGGACTTTCTGAAGGCAGAGCTAGCAGCAGAGCATTAACTTTAATCGTTTGAAAAGTTCTAATAATGACCCTAACCGCCCCCTAACTCACGCCATTAGGGAGGGAACTGAGCTGATTACGTCACGCTCAAAGTTCCCCCTCGCTCTTTTAGAGCGGCAAGTCAAAAGTTGGGGAATTTAGGGGGCAATGTAGGCTGATATGTAGGCGATTGACGATTTGTTAAACAACCTCTAAAGCGCAACTTTTGAGCTGGGAAGCGTTGAGCTGGGATAAAGTGCGCTCAGTTCCGGCTGCTGCCAAACTTGCCCATCGAGTGCCATTTCTTCAATCAGGCTGGCAAGACGGAGTGCCTTGAGCGCCTGTTCGCCGCCAACCGAGGGCTGATTGCCGCCGCGTACACAATTGACAAAATGCTCTAGCTCGGCATGAAGCGGCTCAATATTGCTGGTTTGCACTTTTTCGATCAAGCCATCCTGTCGGTAAAGCACCTGTCCGTAGTCGGTCAGGCAGTTAGCAGTCGTTTTACGGTGAATCAGAATCTCATTGTTGAGGAAGTCTGCTTCGGTCAGGGAATTGCGGCAGTGGGCGGAAATGCGGCGAATTTTGCGGTGGGTAACTTTGCTAGCAGTGAGGGTGGCAACGATACCGTTTGCAAATCCCAAAATTGCCGTTACATAGTCTAGATAGTTTGAATCTGGGGCACGGTTGCCGCTGGCGGTGAGCTTGACGACAGGCGCACCAACTAACTCCAGCAATAAATCAATGTCGTGAATCATCAAGTCCAGCACGACGGATACATCATTGGCGCGATCGGAGTAGGGGCTCATGCGGTGCGCTTCAAGAGCAAGCAGCTCCTCGGTTTTAAGAACTTTGTTGAGTTCCTGAAAAGCTGGGTTAAACCGCTCAATATGCCCTACCTGGAGAATGCAGCGAGATTCAGCGGCAGCGTTGACCAGTGCCTCGGCTTCGGCAATACTGGCGGCGATCGGCTTTTCAATTAGCACATGAACGCCTGCCTGAAGGCAAGTAGTTCCCACCGCATAGTGCGCTCTCGTGGGTACAGCAATACAAACCGCATCCACATGCTGAATCAGGTCGTGATAGTCCTCAAAGAAATGCGCTCGATATTTACTTGCCGTATCGATGCCGCGCTCTACGTTCAGATCCGACACGCCAACCAGCTCTACATCCTTTAGTAGGCTCAACACGCGAGTATGGTGCTGCCCCATGTTGCCCACCCCAATCACCCCAACGCGAATCGGCACGGAGTAGTTGTGCTGCCTGGAGAGATGAGTCTGCCCGATCGATGATTTTTCCTGCACGCCTGCTGTCTCCTACACCACAGAAGAAACGAATGTTACACTAGCTGACTGGAACGCCCCTAGGCAGGCGATGGGTCGCAGTTCCCCTAGCGGGGTAATCGAGCAATCAAGGACCCGCTTCACGATCGCCACCAGGCTGGGAATAGGGAGCAAAAGTAAAAACCTGGGAAGACTGCGCTCCCGCATTTCCGTTTCCTTGTTGGTATAGCGATCACGATACATAAAGAATTTTAAAGGTTTGTTGAGCTCAATCATATCGTTGCCCCGATTAATTTTCTGGATTTCACGGACGACCGATGCGTTTGCTTGTGTCAGTTTTTGCCCTGTCTATTGGCTTAGGTGACTTTCGCCTAATCATCCTGACCGCGATGCTAAAGCTTTTGAGCCGTCCAGCTTGAGGAAATCAATCCCGCCAGGGCGGCTCCGGCGGCTTCTGCCAAAGTGCTAATTAGGCGATATAGCGCAACACTTCCCAGGACAGCGGCGATCGAAAAATGGTTCGACAAGAGGGCAACTGCTGTTGCTTCAAACACGCCAATTCCTCCCGGTGCGCCTGGAACGACCAGTCCCAGCAGCCAGGCAATGGTGAACCCACTCAGGGCAGGCAGGAGATCGAAAATTTGAAGCGGTTGGAGTGCCTGAAGGATAAACAGAAAGCCGACACCACGCAGCAGCACAAACAGCAGTTCGCCGAGCAGCGGAATCACGGGATAGCGATACAGAACAGTTTCTCTGGGGCGATCGGTCGCAGTTTCTGCCCTGAAAGAATCGAGTTGAGCCGGAGCCATGTCCTCTACGGCAGCTGATCCATGTTCAAGCTCTGAATTGCGACCCTGACGAGACTTGCCCTTCAGCTGACGAACGACGTGAAGCAGCCGATTGAGAATGTAGGGATGCACGATCGCCAGCACAAACACCAGACCCAAAATTTGCAATAGCGCATGGGTTCTCAGGCCGGTCAGCAGGGCAAGACCAAGGGCAGAAGCGGCCATTAGCAGCGGTTCCAGCAAAACGCTCAGAGTTGCAGTCGGGGTCGGAATGCCTGCGGCTCGGGCAGCCGTGACTCTGCCGTAGAGGTGCCAGACATTGCCGGGAAGGTATTTTGCAATATTGGTTTTCAGGTAAGCCTGCATTGCCCAGATTCCTGAGGTTTGCTGTCCCAACTCCCGAAGGATGAGATTCCAGACGTAGCCCGTCCAGCAATGTGCCAGCAGCGTCACCCCAAATCCCAGCAGCAGGTTGAGCGGCGCAGCTTCCCTAAGTTGAAGCGCGACAACACCCTCCCAGTGCTGCCTCAGCGTACTGGCAAGGAAAAACAAGGTCGTTCCCAGGATCAGCCAACGCAGATAGGGCTTAAGCCGAGAGATTATAGATTTGCCGATCGGGAGCTTTGTCATGCAGGCTTTTTAGACGCAAACCAGTGGACGGGCTTTTTATGCCTCGCGTTCCACAAAAATAACGTTTTCTGTTACTTTCTCAAAGGTGTCGTCGTGGCTGATCACAAAGAGCTGACGAAAGGATTTAATTCCAGCGATCGCTTCTGCCAGGCTTTCCCGGCGCGGCTTGTCCATATTGGTCGTTGGCTCATCGAAGAATGCCACGTCAATGTCTGCCAACACCCGCAGTAATGCTAGCCGAACTGCCAGTGCTGCACACATTTGCTCCCCACCGGACAAATTCACAAATCGGCGCGTATGCGCTCCTTCCTGCACAATGATTTCGTATTCGTTTGTCCACTCCAGGGCGACATTTTGACGATTCAGCAGTTCTCGGAAGAGACGATCGGCTTCCTTTGAAATGGATTGCACATATCGTTCGGTAATGCGAGGAGCGGCTTGCTTGTAAATCTTGCGGGCAGTGGTGATAAATTTCAGCACCTTCTGTTTTTCCTTCAGGGCAAGCTGTGCCCGATCGCGCTGCTCGGCGATGGCTTTGAGGTTGCTGAGCTGGTGTTCTAGCTCTGCTAGAAGTTTGCGCTGCTGCGGCAATGCCCCAGAGATCCGATCTGCCTGACTGCGAAGGGTGGTGTACTGCATCTCGATCTGCTGTCCCTGCTGGGGGTCGTAGTGCTGCAATAGCCGATCGTATTCCGCCTGCACCCTCGATCGCGACGATTCAAGCTGCTGCAGGTGAGCGATCGTTTGAATCAGCTCAGATTGAAGCTGGGGCAGCCGCTCTGCCGTTTGCTGCTGCTGGAGTACGGTGAGATAGCCGTTCTGGTGATTGCGCTGAAGAGATTTTTGCTGCTCGATCTGGTCTTCGATCGCGGCAAAGGGAGCAAGCTGGCGATCGAGTTCTTGAATTTGCTGCTGAATTTGCTGGTACTCGTGGTAGAGCTTGACGTATTGCGTTTTAAACTCCTCCTGCTTTTCAATCTGCTGCTGAAGAAGCTGGGCGCGTTCTCTCGGACTGTTGAGGCTCTTAAGCAGATCAGACAATTGTTCGCGCTGTTTGAGGCGATCGGGTTCAGTCTCAATCTCGTCTTTAAGCTGGTCAAGACGGCTGTGAAGCTGCGATAGCTCTTGCTGAATCTGGCTTTGCTGCTCTTGTTTGGCTTCCAGAGCAGCGACTTCTGCCTGAAACTGATAGAAGCCTTGCAGTTGAGTTTTGATTTGCTGAAGCTGCTGCTGAAGTTTGGACACAGACACCTGCTCGGACAAATCCGCCAAAATTCGCCAGAGGGCTTGCAACAGGTCAGTATTGAGATCTACCCCTGCCTGGACTGCCTCTAATGCCGATTTAACCGATACCGTCGCCAGCAAAGGCACACTGCGCTGCACTTCCCGCAAAATTCGAATGGCTTCGTCGGACTGAAGCTGATGCCGATCGCGCTTGGCTTCTCCTTCGCTAACGAGCTGCCGAAGTTCTGCTTCAAACTGTTTCGCGGCTTCGACGCGGCTGAGCTGTTCCTGCAATCGATCGCGCTTTTGCTCCAGGTCAGGAATATGCTTAATTTGAGCAGCGACCGTTTGGATGCGATCGATCTCCTGCTGTAGTCGAACGGCTTCCCCCTGGAGCTTCTGGAGCTGTTTGGTGCCGTTTTTATGCTCGGTTTTGTTGATTTGCAGGTGATTGAGCTGATTGGTAAGGGCGATTTGTGCCTGCTCTAGCTGGGCTTGCTGAGCGATCGCGGGCTGAAGCTGCTGGATTTCTGTCTCGGCTTTTTCCAGGCTTTCGAGCTGGATTTGCAGGCGCGTTAGCTCTTTGTGGCGATCGAGCAGTGCCTGTTGCTGCTGTTCTTTCTGACGAAGCAGGATTTGCTTTTGCTTGAGATGCTGGTCGAGCTGCTTCAGGGTTTGGTCTGCTTTAAGATACGCATCATGACTGGCGCGATTGGCGGTACAAAGTTCGACTGCCTGTTCTGCCTGCTGCACTGCCTGCCGGAGAAGCCCGATCGCCTGCTGCTTACTATCAAGCTGCGTGGTCAACTGCTGCACCTGCTGGGCGGTCTGCTGTACCTGCTCTGCCTGCGCCGCGAACTGCTCCTTCACTGCCTGAAGCTTGGCGAGGTCGCCTTCGAGCTGTTGCAGGGCTGCTTCTGATTGGACGATTTCGGTAATGACGGTTTGCTGGCGATCGGTCAGACTGTCCCACTCGGCTAAATCTGTTTCGTGGCGAACAATCTCATCCGCCAGCTTTGCGACCTGATCTTCGGCATATTTCTCAAGCTGGCGCGAGTCTTTTTGCACCTGCTGGTATTCTTCAACTTTTAGAATGCTGTCAAAAACAGCCTTGCGATCTTTGGGCGGCTGAAGAAAGTCTACGGTAAAGGTTCCTTGTGGAACGCCGATCGTATTCGCAAAAAGTCGCGCCAGATCGGTTCCCGGAGCAACCCCCAACTGCTGTCGAATCCAGGGGAGAATTTCGGCTTCGATACTTCTATAGTCGAGCTTGACATCAAGCTGCGGATCGTAAACCGTATAGCCTTTCGTCGTGCATCGCTGAATCTCGTAAGTGCGCCCATCTCGATCGGATACAAACATGACGATCGCCTGAGCACTCCCCGCCCCGTTGCGAATCAAATCCTCCACCTTATACGCACCGCGATGGTTAAACATGACCCAGGCGATCGCTTCCAGAATGCTCGTCTTGCCTGCTCCGTTTTCTCCACAGATGGCGTTAGTTCCCGGCTGAAAGCTGAAATGACGATCGCGGTGCGTCTTGAAGTTTTTGAGGGTGACGGAGAGGATTTGCATCAGACGGCTGGGGATGAGGGTGAATAGGCGAATGAGGAGATGAAGGGGTGGGTGGATGGAGAGCAGAACAATTGAACCAATCTCTACCGCTAGTGTACTCCGTTTCACTAGAAGCAGGATGCTCGATGATTTGGAACTTGAAGGGCAGATTAGCGTCAAAAAGTGGGACGAATCAGGCTGATTCGGCATTCTCTGGGGCGTTTCTCAGAAGGAGGTATTCTGTAGAGAGCCAGAGTAGAGTATTATCTTGCTTTGAACCTTATTGTTAATAAGTAGATACATTTATACGGCGGTTATTGGTTGGTTGGGATAGGTTTGCAGGCTGCCCTTAAGTCCGTGCGGTTAAAACGCTCAGAAATAACGGATCGAAATAGCTGGTGTTAAGGGGTGAGGAGGCTCGGTGTGAACGGTCGGATCGCAAAAAACTGGAATCGAGTTCGGACGCTCGGCTATCACCGGGACTGGGAGAATTACCGGGATTTGCTGATCGTCCTGGTGCAGAAAGAACTGAAAGTGCGCTACAGCAATAAGGCACTGGGCTATGTCTGGTCGATCGCCAATCCGCTTGCCTCTGCGCTGGTTTACTTTGTTGCCTTTCAAATCTTGATGCGGATCAATATTCCGGGCTATCCGGTAATTTTGCTGTCGGGCATATTTCCCTGGCAGTGGTTTAGCAACGTGGTGGTCTCCTCGCCCAATGTGTTTGTGGGTAACTCAAGTATTATTAAAAAGGTTAATTTCCCCCGCAATATTATTTTGCTTTGCACCGCTTTGAATCACATGATTCACTTCGTCGTTTCGATTCCGGTGCTGACAATTTTTTTGATTGCCTTTAACCATATTCCGACTTTCACCTGGGTCTGGGGTATTCCGGTGCTGCTGGTGATTCACTTTTTAATGGTTTATGGAATTGGGCTGGCACTTGCCTCGATCAACCTATTCTTCCGGGATTTAGAACGGCTGACGGGCATTATTATGAACTTCACCTTTTTCCTGACTCCGATTCTTTATCCGCTGGAACAGATTCCGCCTCACATTCGCAAATTCATCTGGCTCAATCCGGCGGCTCCGCTCATTGCAAGCTGGCGAGAGCTGTTTCTCTACGGCAAATTGGAGCCGATGTACCTGCTGTATAGCCTGCTGTATGCGATCGCCTTTTTCGCGATCGGTCAGATGATCTATCGCAAGCTTTCCTGGAAATTTGCAGAACTGATATGAGAGAGCCAGTCATCACTTTCTATAACGTCAGCAAGTCTTACCCGCTCTATCGGCATATTCGGGGCATCAAAAACTTTGTCTTCAATATGCCCAAGCATCTGAAAACGATGCAGCAGGAGCAGTATGAGGCACTGCGAGATATTACGTTTGAGGTGTACGAAGGCGAAAAGTTCGGCGTTATCGGCAACAACGGAGCCGGAAAAAGTACCACGCTGGGACTGATTGCAGGCGTACTGAAGCCAAACCGGGGACGAGTCATTGTGCGGCGGCGCGTGTCTCCCCTGCTGGCTCTGGGGGCAGGCTTTCACCCGGAACTCAGTGGGCGAGACAATATTATGCTGAACGGTGTGCTGATGGGCTTGACCCGCCGCGAAATCCGGGAAAAAGAAGAGGAAATTATTGATTTTTCGGAGCTGGGCGAGTTTATCAACCATCCAATTCGGATGTATTCAACGGGAATGGTGGCGCGATTAGGATTCTCAGTCGTTGCCCATCTCGACCCGGAAATTTTGCTGATTGATGAAGTGCTGGGCGTGGGTGACATTCGCTTCCAGAAGAAATGCCTGGATAAAATGAAGACCTTCCAGGATAGCGGCGTAACGATGGTGCTGGTCACTCACTCCGTTGCCAGCGTGATGAATCTGTGCGATCGCGTCATGTGGATCGACAACCACGAAATCAAAATGATTGGTGATCCGACCGAGGTAGTGACCTACTACTCAGAGGCAGCGGGTGTGCCGATCGACTTGAGCGCAGTCAACAAAGCAAAGCTATAGAAAATAGGCTTGCAAAACGCAAAGTTACAGACAGTGCAACGCTAGAGGCAGTATCGACGGTCATGAGAAACTTTCCGGCACAGTACACCCTGAACGATGAGGATGTGTTGTATTTTTCACACATTCCCAAAACCGCAGGCATGACCTTTCGGACGATCGTGGAAGATCAGTTTGACGATCGCGAAATCTGTCCGGCAACACTCAATGCTCAGGTTGCCAAAATTCCCAAAGACCAGTTAAAAGACTATCGCTTGTTTCGCGGACATTTGGGATTTATCAACATCCCAGAACTGCTGCCCGGAAAGGAAGTGGTAAATGTAACGATTCTGCGTGAGCCGATCGCCCGCGTCATTTCCCACTACGAATACATCCGCCGCATGCCCGGAGATCCGCACTATAGAGCGGTGAAAGACATGACCCTGGCAGAGTTTGCCCAAAAGCTCACTGCCGGAAAGGTCGGAAAAAACATCCAGACTTACCATGTTGCAAAGGCGATGCGGTTCAAACTGGATGACCTGACCCCGGAAGAAACGCTGGCTCTGGCAAAAGAAAGCCTCGATAATTTTGCCTTTGTCGGCTTGGTCGAACGGTTCCAGGACTCGCTGTTTCTGCTGTCCTACATTCTGGGCTGGAAGCCGATCCTGAATAGCCGCAAGGAAAACGCCGCTAAGAAAAAGAAATCCTTTGACGAGATTCCGGCTGAGACCCTAGAGATTATCCGCGAAAATTCGCTGCTCGATCTGGAACTCTACCACTACGCGCAGGAAATCTTCGAGACGCGCTTTAACGAGATGGTGCAGCAGCTGATCTCCCAGTTCGGCACGGCGGCAGACCAAGCGGAAACTATCTCATCCGATCGCCTCAAAGAATTGCTAGAACTCCACTACGAGCAACGCTATCGCGATCTAGACCGCACTCCATCTTCTACCCTGCTTTACGATTTTGGTCAGGCGTTGCGCGGCATGGGCTGGCAGCGTCGAGAATGTCCGCCTTCTGGACCGCCTGCCTATCGTTGGACTGGACCTGGCACCGTTTCGACGCTTGATCTGCCCCAGATTGCTCCTCCAAATGGCAATTGCTTGCTGGAGTTTCGTGTGATTGCGACTCAGGCGACTGCGCCCGATATTCTCGATAGCCTTTCTGTTTTGGTCAATCAGAATCCAGTGCGACTCAACACACTGCATAGCGATCGCGGTGTGAAACTGCTCCAGGCGGTCGTTGCCCCAGAAATGCTGAAATCTGAGCGACCCTTTACCGAAGTAAAATTTGAGGTCGATCGCGTCACGTCCCTGAATGCGGTGAATCCGCTTGATCCCGATACGCGCCAGGTGGGAGTGGCATTGAACTATGTGCAGCTTTTCCCGCAGGAAACCGAACGACAGCACAGTGCTGCTGCTCAGCTTTTTGAGGATGAAGCCTGGAAAAACACGATCGATTTCCTGAGTCAGCATCTCCAGCCCCAGGAAGTCGTAATTGCGCCCCTGGCATTCCGGGTCATGGTGAATAATTCGGTGCTGGACTACGATGCATTTCTGGAGGGCAAGCAGGCGCAGTGGCTCGTGCTGCACAAAGGTATGGCGGCGCAAATTAGCACAATTTTGATGAAGCTGCTTGGTCGCGGTTTGTCTCCTGTGTTTGCCAACGAAGTGTTTGTCCTGTATTCCAACCGTCAGGGCATCGCTACAGCAAACTATGCTTCAAAGCACGTTCGTCCCGTGTACATCGATCGCGTCAAGAAGAACGTCGAGCACAAGCTGAAAACGCTGTATCGCCAGTACGCAGGTAAGAAGCAGTTGATTCGCAGTTCCCCCAAAGGGTAATCATCCCCCATGACCCAAGGAGCAGGATCAGACAAAAACGCCGCACAAATCATCGCTAACTTATCCTTTGTTGGACAAAAGCCCACAGGACTCGCAACCTACGCAATTAATCTTGCCTCAGAGCTGAACCTGTCTGGATTAACACTGCTGGCTCCGCCTGCCCTGCATCATCACACCCAATCCAGGCAGCCCTGCTATGAAATTCCGGGCGGCATGAGTGCGGAGGAAGGCAAAGCCGGACATTTTCGCCGCCTGAAGTGGTCACAGTTTCAGCTTCCGGGCATTTATCGCCAGCTTCAATCGGACCTACTCTTTTCCCTGGTTCCTGAAGCTCCGATTGAGGCGAAATGTCGATCGATCGTCATGGTTCACGATCTGATTCCGCTTCGCTTTCCGCGCTGGGCTTCTCCCCTGTTTCACTATGCCCGTCTCTATGTGCCGCAGGTTCTAAAGCAGGCTGAGCATATCCTTTGCAATTCCCATGCGACCGCTCAGGACATCTGCAATTTTTACGGAATTCCTGCCTCAAAAATCACGCCCGTGCTGCTCTCCCACGATTCGCACCATTTTCGGATTCCTGATTGGCCGATCGAAGGAATGGCAATGGATTACTCCTCTAAAAGCGCTACGTCGCATCGCCCCTATTTTTTCTACATCGGACGGCACGACCCCTATAAAAACCTCCTGCGGTTGATTCGCGCCTTTGCTGCCCTGCCCAATCCCCAAAATTATGATCTGCTGATTGCAGGTTCCCCCGATCCGCGCTACACGCCTCTACTTAAACAGCAAGCGATCGAGCTAGGGGTCTCCGAGCAAATCAAGTTTCTCGACTATGTGGCTTACGATCAGCTTCCCGGTTTGCTGCATGAGTCAATCGCCCTGGTTTATCCCAGCTTGTGGGAAGGGTTTGGATTTCCCGTGTTGGAAGCAATGGCATGCGGTGCGCCTGTGATTACCTCAAATCTGTCTTCCCTACCGGAAGTGGCAGGAGACGCAGCCATTCTGATTAATCCGTATGATGAGCAGGCTTTAACTGATGCGATGGCTCAAGTGGCAACCGATGATCAAGTGCGAAAAGACTTGCGAGCGGCAGGGTTAAAGCGATCGAGCCAGTTTAGCTGGGCAAAAACCGGACAACAAACGGCAGCAGTGCTGCAGCGGTTTCTCTAGTTTTCTTCAAGCTCTACCTCTCATTCATGTTGCAAAACCTATCGTTTTCACATGAGGATCGATCGTTTGTTGAAGAATGGAGGGAAGCTGTCCTAAAAAATCGGTTTGATTATGACAACAACCTATCCCAACACCCCCGACCTCTCCGCCTCAGATTATCTGGTTGTGGGGCTGGCAACCTGCTTCGTGAAAGAGGATGGCGAAGTGCATCCCGTGCATGTGGTAGAACCCATTCCCTCGGCAGCTCTGGAAGCTCTCAGTAAGGGCATCGCTACTTCCTACGAATTTGCCTGTGCGACGACGATCGGCACAGTCCTTCCAGATGGCAATCCGCAGCTTCTCGCAGAATTGCCGCCCGATACTCAGTTTTGCGATGACTTTGCCTTTCGTGCCACGGCTGCTGCTCGGACTTACAAAAGCCGCTTGGAGTCTCAAAGCCTGATTCCTACCGGAACCACGAAGCGTGACTTCAATTTTTCCACTGAAAGAAAGCGCGTCCTCAACTCCGATCGCATTGTCAAAAGCGAGGATAATGTGAAGCAGCACGCTTACACGCATCAGGTTCTTTAGCACAGGTTTTCTCGTCTCAGGTCTTATGCTCAAACTTTACGGCGGAGCCAGAAGCCGCGCCTCGATCGTCCAGTGGTATCTTGAAGAATTGGGCGTTCCCTACGAATATGTCTTGCTCGATATGCAGACAGGACAGCATAAAGAGCCAGACTTCCTGACAATTAACCCGTTTGGCAAAGTTCCAGCTATCAAGGAAAACGGCTATCGGCTTTGGGAATCGGGCGCAATTTTGCTCTATCTGTCCGAAAAGTACGACACTTCGCTGACCACCTCAGAACACCGTGCCACAATTGCCCAATGGGTGATATTTGCCAACGCAACGCTGGGACCGGGCGTTTTTGTAGAGGCAACCCGCGATCGAGAAATGCCACGCCTGCTGGCTCCTCTGAACGAGATTTTCGATCGTCAGCCTTTTCTGCTGGGCGACCAGCTCTCAGCCGCAGATGTGGCAGTTGGCTCGATGCTGGCGTATATGCCGCTGTTGCTCAAGATTGGTTTTGATGACTATCCCGCGATTGGAAATTACCTGAAGCGTATTGCAGAACGTCCGGCATTCCAGAAGACGATCGGCAGTAGGAAAGCAGCGTAGTTTGTTCCATTCATTACGGTTTACCAGGGGGCAGGTTTCAGGCTTGCCCCTTTAATCATTTTTGACGCTATTTTTGGCGTTGCTAAATCACAGGATGAATTTCTCCACCTACGGAAGACTTTCGATCCGTTCAAAGTCCCCCAGAATTAACTTATTTAGGAATCCGCTCAGCAATTCTCTAACTCAGTTCATCCTTCGATTCAGCAGCGCCTTTGATCGATCGCCTATAAAGACCGAGCGCCCATACAACAATTTTCCTGTGCCTGATCGACTTTCTGCTCGAATTGGGAATTCTAGTTTCAAGAACAGGGTTTAGCTACCAGATAATCATTGTTTCAGGTCGAGATGAATTGCTTGTGTTTACAAGCGAAGCAGTGAATCCTGTAGCCGCCCCAGCATTAGATTCAACTGCTTATTAGTGTCCCCCTTCACGCTTCGGACTCAGAATCGCGGACATTACTAAAGGATTTTTCCATGTCGAATATTCTTGTAACTACCACAGCGGACAGTGGTACAGGTTCCCTGCGAGCAGCAATTGCCTCGGCCACTGCTGGAAGTACAATTCAGTTTGCTGCAAATTTAGCGAACCAAACCATTACCTTAACGAGCGGACAGATTGAAATTGCTGCCGGAAGAAATATCACGATCGATGGCTCCACGGCTGCCGGATTGACCATTAGCGGCAACAACAGCTCCCGTATCTTTTGGGTGAAATCCAACCAGGACTTTCCCACAACCATCACGTTTAAAAACTTGTCGCTGGTCAACGGCTATACTGCCGAAAACGGCGGTGCGATTCGGGGAGAGCACAAAGCTAATCTCACCGTTGAGAATGTCAAGTTCCAAAACAACGTGGCAGACAAAGGGGGTGGGGCAATTTATAGTGCCTGGGAAAATCAGCTTACGGTCAACAGCTCTCAATTCAACGGGAACAAAGCTACTGCGGGAAATGATGAGCGCGGTGCAGGGGCGATCGCTTTTGTGAGTTCGGGAAATTTCACGGTTCGTAATAGCAGCTTTACCAACAATCAGGGCATTAACGGCGGGGCAATCAATAGTTTGAATGGCAAGCTGACGATCGAAAACTCCCACTTTGTCAACAACAGCACACTAGCAGCCCAGTACGACGCCGGAAAAGAGAATCCAACCCTGCGAGGTTATGGCGGTGCGATTTACACCGATCGCGCCAGCAGCACAAACGAGCCATCGGGAAGAATCCGCATTAGCGGCACGCTCTTTGAGGGCAACAAAGGCAAAGCAGAAGGCGGCGCAGCCTATCTCTATACCGGTACACAGGACAGCATCGAGATTCAGTCCAGCACTTTCAAAAACAACGAGGTTCAGGCACTCGCTCAGGGCAATAGCGGCAATGGCGGTGGACTGGTGGTAATAAGCAATTCGCCCAACCAGGGATTGACGATCGCCCAAACCGCATTTGTGAACAACACGGCATCGAGCCAGGGCGGCGGAATGTGGCTGATGGGCGCACCTGCAACGATCCTCAACAGCACCTTTTCCGGCAATCAAGCCCCTGGAACCGTACCCGGCAAAGTCGTGGGTACAGATTACTATCCGCTTGGCGGTGCGATGGCTCTCTACAGCGATGCCAGGCTAATCAATACCACGATCGCCCACAATCAGGCAGGCTGGGTCGGTGGTGGCATCAGTGTTGCTGGCGGCTCCAAAGTCTCATTGCAAGACACAATCCTGTACAAAAACACGGCAGCCAACGGCGGCAACCCTTGGGGCATTCAGCAGCACAGCAGCGGTACACTCACTGATTACGGCGGTAACATTCAATTCCCCCCCGAGAAAGACAACAAAAACGCCACCACTGCAATCACGATCGCCGATCCGATGCTGGGCACCCTGCAAGACAACGGCGGCGGCATTCTGACTTATGCGCTGTTGCCCGGAAGTCCTGCGATTAACAAGGGAGTGGGAACAGGCACACCTACCCTGGATCAGCGAGGCTTTACCCGCGCCGATGGCTCGATCGATGCAGGCGCATTTGAGTTTGGGGCAACGGCTCCAGCAACTCCTCCAGGAACTGAAACCCCGATCGCAGGCAGCACAGACAACGATGTTCTGACGGGCAGCAGTATTAATGACTGGCTCAGAGGAGGAATGGGATCTGATCTGCTCACGGGTGGCGGCGGAGCCGATCGCTTTATTTATGCGGGCGCAACCCGACGCGAGGCTTTGTCAGGCTCCCGGCTGCGAAACCCCGATCGAATTCTGGATTTTAATGCGATTCAAGGCGATCGACTTCAGTTGGACTATGACAATAATCTGGCAACGATCGATCGTCCGCGTAGCGCGTTTAATGCCGGAAAAGTGCGAGGTGAAAATTTACGCGCAGGCGTGCAGGCAGCTTTTCAGGACAAAAATCACCAACGTAAGGGCAATCAAGCTCTACGGGCAAATGAAGCGGTGGTGTTCCAATGGCGCAAGCAGACTTTCTTGACAGTGAATGACAACGAACGCAGGTTTGCTCCCAATCAGGACATGATCATTAACGTGACCGGACTGCAAATGATCGGACAAGATGCCAGCGCAGGGGTTCTGAAGGTGAGTTCCTATTTTGTCTAGCGTTAATTCCAGTCCCTATTCTGCTGCTTCTGAGGGGAAAACCAAGCCCCTTTTCAGTCTCAAAGTTTCCGAAAGTTGACCGTATTGAGGGGCAGAACCTTTCATCCGCCCCAAGCAGCCTCTTTAATATCAAAAAGGACACCTCTTAATGAAGTGTCCTAATTTTTATTTCGTTTTTATTGAATTGTGAAACGAGATTCTTATCTAAAACCGACGGCTGCCTGCCATACAAACGCCAGCAGCAGGAAGAACACCGGAATCACAGGCAGAACGTCTACGAGCGGATCAAAGATCGCGTAGGCTTCAGGTAATTTTGCTAAGAGCAATGCCGCTTCCATGAATCAGTCTACCTCTCCAACACAAATTTCATAATTGTTGGGTATCTTAACACGATCGCCGCTCCAATTCATCCGCAGTGACAAATCTAATTATCAGAGAATCTGATTTGCTTTAGGGCAGCAAAAAGCCTGATCCGGCTCGGCGAATAAAGTAGCGAGAAGTTTCTTCATTGGGCGAGCGATAAAGCATCAGAAAGTTGCCGTTGTTCAGCGTATAAAGTCGATAAACGCCCTGCGCGGGAGTAAGCTGCTGCTCTCTAGGAATCCCTGCATTCTCCGGGAAATAGCCACCTCGCGCCACAATGCGATAGCCGCTGAGAATATTGGTGGCAGCATTGAAAACTGCCTGAAAATCTCCGTCAAAATTCGGATCGTTTTGCAAATCTGCTAGCATCCCCGACGAGAAATTCAAATCACTCTGAGAAGCCCAATCGGTCAAGCGAAACAAAGGCAAAATCCCGCTCCGAACTTCAGTTTGAGCAAAGCTGGCTCTACTGAGTGTAAGCAGCAAAGCAGTTGCTATGACAAGCTGCACTGACCCTTTCCGAGCGAAATTTCTGATCAGTTTGAATTGACGATCGCCCATAGCTAACCTGTGATTAAAATGCTTCTAAATTTAATTGACAGGACTTTATCACAATTTCAGGAAGGGGTGAGAAAGCCTAGGGAGATGAGGAGAGCAAGGGGAGTAATCTGCTAGCTCTTGCTGGAGGCATTGAATGATCTGTAGGAGTGGTTAGCGGGGTTTATGGGCTTTCCAGGTTCCGCCATATGCATAGTAGGGATTGTTTTGGCTTACGGAGGGATAGCATCGATCGCAGACAAAAATCCACTGCTCTGAGGCATCTACCTTTACGCGATAGAGGACTTCGGCAGGCTCCTGACAGCGATCGCAGGGTTTAATTCGCACCCGTGCCATAAAATTACTTTTTGCGGTTATTTCAGGAGCGGTTATTTCAGGAAATGACGGTCGAATTTTGAGGACGGGCAAAAATCATGCGTCCGGCGGAAGTTTGCAGTGAACCTGTGACGACGACCGCTAATTCACCGCCAATGTAGCTGCCGCCTTCTTCGACCACCACCATTGTGCCGTCATCCAGGTAGCCGACGCCCTGAGCGGGTTCTTTGCCCTGCTTGAGAATCTTCAGGTCAATCTGGTCGCCGGGAAGGTAGGCAGGGCGCATTGCCTGAGCCAGATCGTTAATATTTAGCACGTTGACTTTTTGCAGACTCGCGACTTTGTTGAGGTTGTAGTCGTTCGTCAGCAATGTGCCATTAATGTCCTGTGCCAAACGCACCAGCTTTGCATCGACGGTAGAAACATCATCGTAGTCAGCGGGGTGAATGATAATGCGTTCCGGGTATGCTTCTTGAATCTGATTGAGAATATCTAAGCCTCGCCGTCCCCGCACCCGCTTTTGATCGTTCGAGGCATCGGCAATTTGCTGAAGTTCTTGCAGAACAAACCTCGGTACGAGCAACTGTCCTTCTAGAAATCCGGTTGCCAGGATATCTTCGATTCTCCCGTCGATAATGCAGCTTGTATCAAGAATTTTGCTCGTTGCCGGCTTGAGCGTTCCCTCCGCAACCAGCATCGACTCGACGCTATTAGGATTAATGAGCCGCAGCAGGGTTCGACCGTGGATATCTGCCAGATTGATGCCAGAAAAGGCAAACAGCACGCTTCCCAAAACGGCAGCAAGCGGCTTGATAAAGGCAAACTCTCGTGGAATCGGCAGCAGAAAAATGGGAGCCAGCATCAGGTTCGCGACCAGCAGCCCTAGCACCAAGCCGACCGATCGACTCAGCAAGCGATCGACGGGCATCTCGCGAATTTGCCGTTCGACCCGTCGATAGGCAGTTTGCGCCACAATGCCGATCGCCAAACCAATCAGCGCACCAAATCCGCCCGTGACTGAACTCAGCCCCTCTAGGCTCGTCACCTGTGCCAAAGCATCGTTTGGCAGGAAGTCAACGCTATAAAAGCCAATTCCTGCCCCTGCTATGATGAAAGATATAATGATAATTGCGTCAAGCATGACAATAATCCAAAGTAGGATTAGGTGCAGACTTCGTTAGGAATCAGAATAGCATCGGCAGGGATTTTTCGCTGGACGCAGTTGCCCCGATCGCGCAGAAACGCAAGCTTCAGGCAGTTGCAGAATAACTCACTAAAATTCCAGTGATTCAATTACATGATTCAATTGCGAAGCTAACTTTAATTCCGTACGACCTCATTATATCTTTTTCGCTTTGTCAGCATTTTTGAATTCCTTGAGCCTGAGCTGCGATCGTTCAATTTCTCCTATTGCGGCATCGCCTCTGACTGAGACGGTAACAGCCGCATATCTTCATATTCCGTTCTGCCGCCGCCGCTGCTACTACTGTGATTTTGCCGTGTCGATCGTGGGCGATCAGCCACCGCTGGCTCGAAGCGGAGCAAGTTCCCAATACGGCACCATTACTGCCTATCTCGAAGGGCTGCTGCAAGAAATTCGCGCTACACCTGCCAGAGGAAATCCACTGCAAACGGTTTTCTTGGGCGGCGGCACACCTTCTCTATTGACCGCTCAGCAAGTTGAGCAAATTCTAAGCACGATCGATCGTCAGTTTGGCATCGTACCAAACGCCGAAATCTCGATGGAGATTGACCCGGACACCTTCGATCGCGAAAAGCTGCAAGGCTATCTTGCCGCTGGTATGAATCGCTTTAGTCTGGGAGTGCAGGCATTTCAACCCGAACTGCTTGCTGCCTGCGGTCGCACCCACACGCGAGAAGATATTGATCGGGCAGTAGAATGGCTGCATCAGCTCAATGTGCAAAACTTTAGCCTCGATCTGATTTCTGGGCTGCCTCATCAAACGCTGGAACACTGGCAGGACACTTTGCAGACTGCGATCGACTTCAATCCTGCCCATATCTCGGTGTACGACCTTACCGTTGAACCAGGAACTGCCTTCGATCGTTGGTACGAAGCAGGCAGCAAGCCTCTGCCGAGCGATGAAGCCACTGCACAAATGTATCGCTTGACTCAGCAAACGCTTACCCACGCAGGCTACGAACACTACGAAATCTCAAACTACGCGCGATCGGGCTTTCAGTGTCGGCATAACCGCATCTATTGGGAAAATCGCCCCTACTACGGCTTTGGCATGGGAGCTGCCAGCTATCTTGACCTGAAACGGTTTACCCGACCGCGGAAGCGCAGTCAATACCATCAGTGGGTCTCAGAATATGTTGCCAGCGGTGGATCGATTGATTGCTTGACCACGCCACCGATCGAGATTTTGCTGGATACCCTGATGGTGGGCTTACGCCTAGCCGAGGGCATTAGTTTAACAGCATTAGGCAATCGATTTGGGCAGGGGGCAGTCGAGCAGATTCTTGCCTGTTTGAATCCTCACCAGCAGCGCGGCTGGGTTGAAATTACCAATGGTGATCGCACATCGCGAATTCGGCTTTCTGATCCAGAAGGATTTCTGTTCTCGAATGTGATTTTGTCCGATTTATTTGAGTCGTTGAGTTAAACAGCAAAATCAGGACTGACTTTGATCGCGAGAACAGAGACCGATCGATTAAGCCAGCCCTACGGACTTTGTCCTGAGCGACACGGTTCTAAACTGCACAGATAAACCCACCCCGACCTGCGATCGCCCTTCCAGGAGGAAATAAAGAGCGAGGCTGAGGCTGGGATGGGTCGCATGACGTTAATTCAATTGTCCTAATTCAAACGCCTCGTTTGCTCTTGCCCTAAACTCACCGACGGCTGCACAACACGCGACGGAAGCCGGGTTTGAGCGATCGTGGGTCGCAGCACATTCACTGCCTGAGCATACTGGGGATCAGCGTTCGTGCCGACCAACGACAGATTACGGGCAAGCGTTTGCTGCTGCTGCTCATTGAGGCTAACTTCAACATTCGGCGTGATTCCTCGCTGGCTGATATCCGTGCCGCCCGGGGTGTAGTAGTGAGCCACGGTCACCGCCAAACCGGAGCCGTCGGACAGCGAATGCACGGCTTGAACCAGAGCTTTGCCAAAGGTGCGCGTACCCACAATAACGGCTCTCTGGTTGTCCATCAGCGCGCCCGTAACGATTTCGCTAGAGCTTGCCGAGTTGCCATCGACCAGGACTGCCAGCGGAAGCTGGGTCAGAGCAGTGTGATTTGCCATAATCTGATCGCTGTTGCCGTGACGATCGACCGTTCGCACGATCGCGCCGCCATCGAGCCACATCCGCGAGATTTCGACGCTGGCATGCAGCAGTCCACCAGGGTTGCCGCGCAGATCCAGCACAAATCCGTTGACGTTCTTTGACAGCAAATCCTCGATCGCTTTTTTCATTTGATCGGGTGCATGACTGCTAAACTCGGTCAGGCGAATATAGCCAATGCGCTGATTGCCTTCCTGACGCAGCTCGTGGGCAACGTTGGGCAGCTCGATGCGGGCGCGGGTCAGGGGCAGGTCAAAGGCAGCCCGGCTCTCCCGTTCAATTCGCAGAGTGATGCGAGTTCCCGCTTCTCCTTTGATGAGCTCTGAAGCAGTTTCGACGCTCATGCCCGTGGTCGATCGCCCATCGATCGCCAGGATTCGATCGCCTGTCTGAATTCCGGCTGCACTGGCAGGAGAGTTGGCAAGGGGTTCAACCACTGTTAAGGCTTTCGTTTCCTCGTGCAGTTGCAGGCGCAAACCCACGCCGGACAGTTCACCGGAGGTTTGGCTAGTGAGTGTCTGATATTGTTTTGGGTCAAGAAAGCGAGTGTAGGGATCGTTGAGCTGCTCTAATGCCTCTCGCAGTGCAGCGTAGGCAGCTTCGGGCGAGGTATAGTCGCGGCTGAGCAAATCCTGACGGACTGCCTGCCAGTTCACTCGGTTAAACGTGGTATCGACATATTCGCGATCGACGATTTGCCAGGCTTCATCTAAAACGGCTTTGGGATTGTTTTGAAAAGCGGCTTGGGCAGTAGAGTAAAGCGGAGAGAGAACAGTGACTACGGCAAGCGTGCCTCCAAAGCAAACACCTTGCAGAAGGCGGGAAAGGCAAGGGAGATCATTCATAGAAATGTAGACCCAGAAGACGGAAAACGATACCAGCAGCTAACCCACTCGGCTCAGACTGGGGACAGTCGGGTTAAGAAAGGGTCAGATCAGATTGTCTAACAGTAATTTCGAATGGGATCAGATGGGAGTAGAGGAGATACAGAAACGTATCGCTCCAAATCATCATGACCGCAGAAGCAAATTCCTTCCTACAAATGTTGCAAAGCTTAAGCACTCACATTCCGTAGCCTTAGAGCAACCAGCCTTGGAAGTAGCGGATCAGCACACCACAATCATGATGCATCCAAATTACGAACCGAGTTGATGCCCCTGAGACCATTCAGTCAATTCAGTTAATCAGTTAGGTCGATTCACCCCCAGCTAAGGAGGGTCTAAATTCTTCCTCGCTAGTTTAGCAAAGGTCAAACTGACGATCACAAGGATCTCAGAACATTTCTAGCTCAAGTTGTTCCTGCATGCGCAACACGATCTGAAGCAGAGTCTACCGCTTTAATGCGGCTCAATGCGGCTACTCGACTTTTGCCCCGGCAATCATTTGCAGAACAAACGGCTCGCCGCCTGCCTGATGGTAGCGATCTGCCCACTGGCGAATGACTTCGTCTAGCTCAGTCAGTGCCTGCTCCAGGCGATCGGGCGGAATGTCTAGCTCTTCTAAAATTCTGGCGACCCCTGGCTGACGGTCTGCCCAGTCTCGCATCATTTGGAAGAAGCGGGCAGTGTCTTCCACCATGATGTAAGTGCGTTCTTCCTCATCGGCGGGAGTATAGGAAGAGCGGGTCAGGGCGTAAAAGGGCATTCCCCAAGGCGAGTCAATGCGTGTGACGGTCCCAGAGTAAAGCAATCGCCGCTTAATGTGTTCTGCCAGAGCTTCGCTGAGCGGCATTCGTCCGTGGGGCGGCACGTCTTCCTGGGAACGCAGATGGAGAAATTCGATGATCTCCATAAGCTGGAACGAGTTGACCAACTGAGCATCTGGCAAGTTTGGCGGCAGCTTTTCCTCGATCTGTCGCTTCTCCTCGCTAGAAAGACCACCGCCGGGAACTCGCGATCGTCCCGGTTGCCAGGGGTATTGTTCCAGCCAAATGTAGGGAAACTGGATGAGGTAGCGTGGCTCCTGAGAACCCAGCATTTTGAGCAGTTTCCCCTCGGTCAGGGCTTGCCTGACTTCTTCGACAATGACCTTGACTCGCTTTGGCTCAATGTGGTGGAGGTGTCCTGTCATTCGCAGGTTTTCGTCCTGCTCCAGATAGGTCATATAAATCGCGCACTTTGCAGCGGTTGCTGCCGCATCCAGGAAGGCTCCGTGTCGGTGTCCTCCGGTTCGCATTGCGCTAAACGCTAAATAGAGCATGATCTGATCGATCGCACTTGGACTAAGACGTTTGATCAGATCGGTATCGTTCGTCATCTTTTGGGTAAGGTATCGAGCAAGAGGATACGTAGAGGGAAAACGAGAGGCTTCGCTGGGGTCATCTCGGTGTAGCCGTAATCTGGCACACTTTATTTCAGCTCTGCTGCTATTAATTTATCAAGAACGAATTTACGCGTCTATTTGGGCAAGACTAAACCATTTTAGAAGACACTGGTACTTTTTACTGTTCTGTAAATCTGTGGAATTATCGCTGCAATAGCTGAATGCTATGTATCTTGCCAGCAAATTTGCTGCCACAATACCCGAATTGATGGTCTTGCTCAAAAATTTACAATTAATTTTACTTTTTCTAGGGAATTGATGAAGCAACACGCTAAACAATTTAAACCAATCTGTCACTTTCGATTAAAGCAAATGCTCCAAATCAACTGCTCTAATCAAGAGTGCCTTAAACAGCACGATGAACAGATAGTTTTAGCGTCCGCTACCTCGATGGTCGCCTTCGAGGCATGTTGCCATCAATTCTGTTTGATGCAAATCCTTGCTTTGAATGAAGCCCTTTTCAGCGTAAGGAATGCCAGGTTGACCGGTAAGCAGCAAAGAGGATTCTACAAAACTGGCTGCTACAACAAAACCAATCGAAACAAGGAGCGAGGATGTCAACATGAGAGACTTTAGATGAGCGTTTCTAATCCCAAATACGTCCCCTATGTCCATCGGTCAGGAAAGTTCGATCGACTTTATACAAGATTGAATTCTGCTTTGGTCTGCTTGAGATAAAAGAAAATTTCTCAGTATTCCCACAACAGGCAAAATTATCACGCGACTCAACAAAGCGATGCATTTTAAGGCAGTCGGACAGCGATCAATGGCAGAACGGAGGACGGCAAAATGGGCAGAGATGAGCCAAATCGCTTTGTATTCGATTGTGTCTGATTGTGTTCGACCGCAATGGGTGTTCGATCGCAAGGGAATGAGAAATCCTACAGTTGCTTTTGCAAAAGAGCGACTTTTAAGGATAATGGCGGGGAGATGTTTTATCGGGGAAATCACCCAGAAGTAGCCGTGCAACTTCCAAGTCCCATCTATTCCGTTTGGCAACAGATCACCCTGGTCAGACTACCCTTAACCCAGTGGAGCCGATCGAGCTATGCCCATTCCCCGATCGGCAGTTTGCGACGCTGGCGCGATGGAAGCTGGCTGTTGCAGTGGGCAGAACCGATCGGCGGGCTACTAGCAGCCGTGATCTATGGTTTGGCTCCTTTTCTATCAACCAGCATTATTGGCGTGCTACTGATTGCCTGTGCGGGCTACTGGGGGCTGCTGACGCTTTCAGACAATGCGGAATCAGGATCTGGACTCACGCCAATTCACCTCCTGGTTTTGCTGTATTGGGCAGTCGTAACCATCGCGACGGCTCTCTCTCCAGTGCGAACTGCGGCGATCGAAGGCTGGACAAAGCTAACGCTGTACCTGGTTTTGTTTGCGCTGCTGGCACGGGTGCTGCGATCGGCGCGAGTGCGATCGGCGTTGATTGCCATTTATTTATTAACTGCCCTGGTTGTGAGCA
>NZ_JACJOR010000420.1:0-13811 GCF_014695615.1 Leptolyngbya sp. FACHB-711 | reverse complement strand
GATTGTGGTTTTGAAAGTGCGTTTCACAAACCCGTTCATTTGCTCATTCGCTGACCAATCCATTGACTAATTCGCTCACTGATTCAAAGGCTGATTCACGGCTGTTTCGCAAACCCTTACTTAAGTAAAGACCTCTATCTAAGGAGCTGGCATGGGCTTTTCCGCTTTATTCTGGATTTTCATTGTTATTTCAACCCTTCAACCCATCATTCAACGCAGAGTTGTGGAGTCCCGTCGGCTAGGCTCGATCCAAACCTTTCAACAGAAGCGGCAGAGCCGTACGATTCTGCTCATTCATCGGCAGGAATCCATCAGTCTGTTGGGAATTCCTCTTTCGCGCTACATCACGATCGAAGACTCTGAGCAAATTTTGCGGGCGATTCGCCTGACCCCGCCTGATGTGCCGATCGATCTGATTCTGCATACGCCTGGAGGACTGGTGCTTGCCACCGAACAGATCGCTAGAGCCTTGATTCGCCACCGGGCAAAAGTCACCGTCTTTATTCCCCACTATGCAATGAGCGGCGGCACGATGCTGGCTCTGGCAGCCGATGAAATTGTGATGGACGAAAACGCAGTGCTGGGTCCGGTCGATCCGCAGCTTGGCAGCATTCCCGCAGCCAGTGTAATCAAGGTCGTTGAAGAAAAGCCGATCAGCGAAATTGATGATCAAACCCTGATCACGGCAGATATTGCGCGTAAAGCGATCACCCAGGTTCAGCGATTTGTTCGCACCCTTCTGGCAGACGAATTTCCTCAGAGAAAGATCGCCCCGGAACAAGTCGAACGAATTATTGATGCCATTACGACGGGCAAAGTTACCCACGATTATCCCATTACGGTCGAAGAAGCAAAAGACATGGGATTACCGATTACCGTTGGGCTGCCCAAAGAAATCTATCAGCTCATGGATCTTTATCCACAGCCGATGACAGGTCGCCCCTCAGTGCAGTATGTTCCTCTGCCGTTCCAACCCCGCCCGATGCCCCTTCCCGAAGGCGCAGGTGCAAGAGCCGATCGCTAACAGGGTCTTGCTTCATAACAGGGTTGCTGATCCAAAAACCCCTAGATTCTTAGAGAGACAGATCCAGGTCGGGCAGCTCTCGCTCTCGGTAGTGTAAACATTCCTGGCATGGACCCATCGGATTCACGGCGCAGCGCATATAGCTCGATCGGGCATTAAACTGACAAGTCAGGTCGCCAATCATGTAGCCGATGCCCTCGACGTAGTGATGGTCGGGGGAAAGTCCCAATTTGGGCAGCCCGCGTGTTGAAACCGATTCCATCGCCAGTTGCAGACGTTCCTGTGCTTGAGCATCTGCCCGACGCAAAATCCAGAGAGAAGCAAGAAATGGTGTTAAACCCACAATAAAAATGAAGAGTGTGACTATCACAGCAGTTTTTAAAGTGGTTGGATAAGTTGATGTAGCTTATTTACAGCTTAATCAGCAAATTGAGTCTGTCAATCCGGCGGATGGATGAAGGAATGGGGAGATAAGGGGAGGGGTCAGGAGTCAGGGAAAAGGATGTTATAGGACTTGGTTTTGGTGGATGCATTCAGCGTAGTAGTGTGCGCTAGCTTTTGGGATACGTCGCTGAGTAGGGTAATCAACGTAGACAATGCCAAAGCGACGATCGTATCCCCACGCCCATTCAAAGTTATCCATTAAGCTCCAAACAAAGTAGCCTTTGAGCGGATAGCCTTCTTGGGTGGCGCGGTGGGCGGCTTTAAGATATTGGCGCAGGTAAAAGATTCGATCGCTGTCCATCACTTCGCCCGACTGCACCTGATCCTCTGCAGCGCAGCCATTCTCGGTAATCAAAATCGGCAGGTTGGGTCGGTTAAGAGTTTCGCTGATGTGACGCACGCCCCAGTAAATGGCGTCGGGAACGATTTGCAGCCAGGGCATATTCATTCGCGGATAACTATGAGGGAAGGGCAAAATTTCAAAGCCGGGAGCCCGATCGATCGCCCGCACATAGCTTCCCGTGTACACATTAAAGCCAAGCTGATCAATGGGCTGATGAATGATTTGCAGATCGCCCGATTGAATCCGAGGCGCATTTTTGCCTAACTGCCGTAGAAACTCAGGGTGATACGCTCCGGTGAGAGCCGGATACAGAATGCCACCATTTTGCCAGCAAAAGGGAAGAGCGGCCTGGGCAGCGGCGATGTGTTCGGGCGTTTCCATTAAGGGAACCGACACGGCAAAATTGTCTACCAGCGACACGCTACAGGGTACAGGGGAAGCTGATCGAATTGCCTGACAAGCCATACCGTGAGCAAGCAGCGCGTGATGGGAAGTTTGCCAGACTTCTTGCTGAGTTTTAACGATCGTTCCCGGTGCATGGGGCGGCACTTGTTTTATGCCATAGCCCAGGTGCGTGAAGCAGGGAATTTCGTTGAGCGTGATCCAATGGGTAATGCGATCGCCCAATCGCTCCACGGTTGCAGACACGTAATCCGCAAAATCTTGGGCAATCTCGCGGCTGCGCCAGGAACCATACAGATCTTCTAACCTTTGGGGGCTGTCCCAGTGAAACAGGGTGGCGTACGGCGTAATACCGTGTTCCAGCAGGCAGTCTACCAGTCGGCGATAAAAATCTACTCCTGCCTCGTTGACGGCTCCCCGTCCGTCCGGCATAACACGACACCAAGAAATGCTGAAGCGATAATGCTTGATTCCCAGCTCTGCCAGCAGCTTGATATCTTCCCGATAGCGATGATAGTGATCGCAGGCAGGTTCTCCGCTGTTGCCATTCAGCACCCGTCCCACGATCGCGCTAAACGTATCCCAGACGCTTGGCTTGCGCCCATCGATCGCTGTGGCTCCCTCAATCTGATAAGCCGCCGTTGCCGCACCCCAAAGAAACTCATTGGGAAATTGATACTTTACGGTCATGCTAAACTGCTCCCGTTTTATAAAAAATATCCCCAGAACGAGGTTCGATCGCCGCGACAGCCGCTAGAGTAGGTCTAGTCATCATTCTCTACTGTCAACTGGGTTACAGCCATGACTTTATACGAACTGGATCTCGATCCCGCAGCAAATGCGGCTGGCGGAGAAGACACTGCCGTTACGCTGAACTATATCGAGGTCATCGAAACGGTGATTGCCAGCTTGCAGCAAGATAACAGCGCGATGGTGAACCATACCGAGGGTGGTGGGTATCTGTGGAAGTTTAAGTATGGCAGCGTTGAAGTCTTTGTGCAGCTTCCCGGCACGTCTGAAGAAGACATTCTCACCGTCTGGTCAACCGTGCTGAAACTGCCTGTCAACAACGAAGCGGGTCTGCTGCGAAGGCTGATGGAAATGAACTGGGGCAATACCTTTGAAGCCCGGTTTGCCATCTCGGAAGATCAGGTTGTAATCTGTGCCCGCCGTACGCTAGCAGAACTGTCTCCTGGTGAGATCTCGCGGAATATTACGATCGTCGCTACCCTGGCTGATGACAACGACGAGGCTCTGCAAGCCGAATTTAACGCTGCCTGAGCGCTTCTAAGCATTCCGTAGGATGGGTCAACGCAGCGTCAGGCATTCTCCCTTAGCCCCTGCCTCCATGCGTTACGGTTTTTCGCCTCCCTATCCTACGAAGCATTACCGAAACTGTCTCACCCCCATTCAGTTTACTTTTTCCGATCGTTCTGGGAATGCTCAACATCGTAGGATAGTCAGTTGAATCTGCTAAAGGAGCCTCTGCGATGCCAAGAACGCCCAACGAATTTGCGGTGCACATTTTGATGGAAGGGGGACATCGCGAAGAAGTGCGGTTTCCCACGATTCAGGACTTCCAGAAGTGGTATAGCGGGGAACTTGTGCCCAAGTCCGGCTCCAGCGATTTTATCAATGTGCCCATCAAAAACATTCAAGGCGAATATATGGTGGTGCGTCCTTCTCGGGTGATTGCGCTGCGCGTCGAGCCTGTCTTCTTTGGAAGTGTTGACCGCGATTTCTAAATTCGTTTTGAGATGGATTGATCTAAAGGTTGATGAGGCGATCGCTCACCCAGTTACTTCGCAAAGGAAACGGCTTTGCATTGCTCCTGTTTTGCCTCGGCTTGCTGCTGAGCCTGCTGCTGGGGCTACGGGTTTTGCCTGCCCAAACGCAGCCTGTTACTCCACCCGTTTCCTCGCCATCCGTTCCGCCGCCCACGAATCCCGTTCAGATTATTCCTTTAAACTCGGTTGAGTCGGCTCCGATCGAGGGTGAAGTCGGGATCGATCGCCAGATCTGGGGAACTGGGGGAATCGCCGCCGATCGCCGGGCACTGCTGCAAGCGATCGACCACTCGCTGACTTATCTCGATACGCCTCAGGCAGAAACGGCTTATGCCAATTATGCGATTTCAGAATTCACTCGCGATCGGGTTCGGCGCAGTCTGATTCGATTTCGGCAGTTGGTTCGCACAGTGCGATCGCCCGAAGCATTGCAGGCAGCCGTCCGGCGCGAGTTTGATCTGTATCAGTCGATCGGCTCAGACGGTCAGGGTTTAGTTAAATTCACGGGATATTTTGAGCCTGTGTATGAAGCGAGCCGAGTGCAGACTGCTGAATTTCGCTATCCGCTTTATGCGCTGCCGCCGGATTTAGCTCAGTGGACGCGACCTCATCCTACCCGTCGTCAGCTTGAGGGAATGGATGGACTGCAAGGGAGCCAGGGAAGGCTACGCGGATTGGAGTTGGTTTGGCTGCGCGATCGACTAGAGGCATATCTGGTGCAGATTCAGGGATCGGCTCAGCTTCAGCTTACCGATGAAACGCGAATCAGTATTGGCTATGCGGGACGCACCGATTATCCTTATGTCAGCATTGGGCGCGAACTAATCAACGCAGGTAAGATTCAGCCGGAGAATCTCAGCTTGCCGATCGTGATTCAGTATTTTCGCGACCATCCGACGGAATTAAGCGAATACCTGCCGCGCAACGATCGCTTTATTTTCTTCAAAGAAACGACGGGAACTCCGGCAACGGGCAGTCTTCGCGTACCTGTTACTGCCGATCGATCGATCGCGACGGATAAATCTTTGATGCCGCCCGGTGCGCTGGCTTTGATTCATACCGAGATTCCGCTTGCCAATGCTCAACGGCAAATTGTGCCCCAAACGGTGAGCCGCTATGTGTTGGATCAGGATACGGGCGGAGCAATTCAGGGTGCAGGACGGGTGGATATTTTTATGGGAACGGGACAGCTGGCAGGCGATCGAGCGGGACTGACGCTGGCAGCGGGTCAGCCCTATTACCTTCTTTTGAAGGAATAGAAATCGGAGAGCGATGCCGTCAAAAGCAGTAGTACAAAGATTCCAGGCTATGATCAGGCAAAGGAATTTTTACGAACTCCTGGCTAAGATATCGATGAAGTGAACGCCTGATAACCTCCGATCGAGCGGTGAACTGCATAAAAGGATTCTATGGATGCAGATGCGTTTAAGCTAACCTTGCAAATCGTTCTTGCCGTTATTGCAGGAATCGGGGCGCAGGTTATCGCAGAATATCTCAGAGTTCCTGGCATTGTCTTGCTGCTGCTGTTTGGCATGGTGCTGGGAGCAGACGGGTTTGGGCTGCTGCATCCCAACTGGTTTGGCAACGGGCTGGAAGTCATTGTGTCGCTGTCGGTTGCGCTGATTTTGTTTGAGGGCGGACTGAACCTCAACCTGCGCGAACTGGATAAAGTGTCCGGCAGTCTGCGGAATCTGGTAACGCTAGGCGTGTTGATTACCCTCCTCGGCGGCGGCATGGCGGCTCATTGGCTGAGCGAGTTTCCCTGGACGATCGCCTTTCTTTACGCGGCCTTGGTGGTGGTGACGGGTCCAACGGTAATCAGTCCGCTGCTGAAGCAGGTCAAGGTCGATCGATCGGTTGCTGCACTGCTGGAAGGCGAAGGAGTGCTGATCGATCCAGTGGGGGCAATTTTGGCGGTCGTGGTGCTGGATATTATTCGCAGTGGGGATGCTGATCCGGTGCTGATTTTGAGCGGAATGCTGCTGCGGTTAGGCATTGGGGGTGGCATTGGGGCGATCGGCGGCTGGCTACTGGGACAAATCTTGCGACGGGCGACCCTTCTCTCGGATGATTTGAAAAATCTCGTTGTATTGGCGGGCGTCTGGGGACTTTATGGCTTGGCGCAGTTCATGCGAAGCGAGTCGGGACTGATGACGATGGTGGTGGCTGGGGTTGTCCTGGGTGCGCTTGAATTGCCTGCGGAACGCCTATTGCGGCGATTTAAGGGACAGCTTACGACGCTGGCGATCTCGGTGCTATTTGTGTTGCTGGCAGCGGATTTGTCGATCGCAAGTGTATTTGCGCTGGGCTGGGGTGCGTTGCTAACGGTCGCGGTGCTGATGTTTCTGGTGCGTCCGCTAAATGTTTGGCTCTGCACCTGGAACAGCGACCTGAACTGGCGACAAAAGCTGTTTTTGTGCTGGGTCGCGCCGAGGGGAATTGTCTCTGCTTCGGTGGCTTCGCTGTTTGCGATTCTGTTGACCGAGCGGGGCATCAACGGCGGTGACGCAATTAAAGCCCTGGTGTTTCTGACGATTCTTTCGACCGTATTTTTGCAGGGCTTGTCTGCAGGTTGGGCAGCGCGGCTTTTGGGCATTACCTCGACGCAGGCAACGGGTGCGGTGATTGTGGGCTGCAATGCGCTGAGTGTGCTGATTGCGCGATTGTTTCGCGATCGGGGCGAGTCGGTTGTTTTGATCGACACCGATGCGGATGCCTGTAAACTGGCGCAGCAGGAAGGCTTTCGGGTGTTTTCCAGCAGTGCGCTCGATACCCATGTGCTGGAGCAAGCAGGGCTCGATCGCCTCGGAACTTTCCTGGTCATGACTAACAACAGCGAAGTTAATCTGGTGCTGGCACAGCGAACCGCCGAAGAGTTTGCTCCGCCCCGCGTCCTGGCAGTGTTTCCCAGCGAGGCGCAGTCGATGCTGACCAGCGATATGAGCCGCGTTCAGCAGGCATTTACCGATCAGATCTCGCTCAAAACCTGGAATGGTTACCTGAAAGACAATGCGGTGAAATTAGGCGAAACTACGCTGCGCGAGCCTGAATTGCTGTTTCAGCAAGCACACCTTAAAGCACTGATTCGATCGGGTGATTTGATGCCGCTCCTGGTCGAACGCGACGATCGGCTTCAGGTCCTCCCTGTAGCAGAAGAATGGCAGGCGGGCGATCGGCTGATTTACCTGCTGCACGACCCGCGCCCGCAACTGCTAAAGCAACTTGCCGGGAATAACAACAAGCCGCTCGTAATTGAGAAACTGCCGGAAGTGGAAGAAATTCCCTTTAGCGTGTCACTTTAACAGGATAAGCTTTTGGGCATGAGGACGGCTGCACCTATCCCAAATTGCTGATCGTCTGCATCGCCATGTCCATGAAAATCGCCTGGGCACTGCGTTCTGGTTCCCCTGCTTTGGGCTGTCGCTGCTTGTAAGAGCCATCCGGCTGTAGCTCCCAGGCTTGGCGATTATCTGTCAGCAGAATGCCCAGAATTTCTTGCAGATCTTTGGCAAGCTGCGGGTCTTCGATCGGGGTAATCGCTTCTACCCGGCGATCGAGGTTGCGAGGCATCCAGTCTGCGCTGCCAATGTAGACTTCTTCCTGGCCGTTATTGTGGAAGTAGAAAATTCGGGAATGTTCCAGGAAACGACCAATAATGCTGATGACGCGGATGTTTTCGCTCACGCCTTCCACGCCCGGACGCAAACAGCATACACCCCGAATAATCAGATCGATCTGGACGCCGGATCGCGAGGCTTCGTAAAGGGCAGCAATAATCTGCGGATCAACCAGCGCATTCATTTTGGCGATAATCCTTCCTGGCTGTCCGTTCTTACAGTGGTCAATCTCTCGCCGAATCAGTCCCAGCATTCGATCGCGCAAATTCACCGGAGCCACCAGCAGCCGACGATACGATCGCTGATGCGAATAGCCTGTGAGGTAGTTAAACAAATCCGTCAAATCTGCGCCCAGCTCTTCCCGGCAGCTCAGGAGTCCCAAATCTGTGTAAATTCGGGCAGTGCGATGGTTGTAGTTGCCTGTGCCGATGTGGACATAGCGACGAATCCGATCGCCTTCCTGCCGCACCACCAGCACCACTTTCGTATGCGTTTTTAGCCCCACCAGACCGTAAACGACGTGAACGCCGGATTCTTCCAGTCGCTTAGCCCACTGGATATTATTCTGTTCGTCAAACCGAGCTTTTAGTTCAACCAGCACGACCACCTGTTTGCCTTTTTCCGCCGCCGTAATCAGGGCATTCACGATCGGAGAATCTCCCGATGTGCGGTAAAGCGTCATTTTGATCGCTAATACCTGCGGATCATTCGCTGCCTGAATAATAAATCGCTGCACCGAACCCGAAAACGAATAATAAGGATGATGCACCAGCAAGTCACGGCGCCGAATCACCGAAAAAATATCAGATTCATCGTGGGAACTGCTGTTGCCAGATGATCGCCCATCGCCGACCGATCGCAGCCCCGGCAATACTACGGAAATACGAGGCAAATCTTTCAATTCGGGCACGGGCAGCGACAGCAGGGACATCAAATCTTTGAGATTCAGCAGTCCTTCCACTTCGTAAACATCGCTGTCCTCCAGCTCCATTTCCTGCATCAGCGTCGATCGAATCGAAGCCGGAATCGTGCTTTGAACTTCTAACCGCACCACTGAACCGCCCAGTCGCCGCTTGCGAAGTTCCTGTTCGATCGCTTCCAGCAGGTCTTCTGCCTCGTCTTCCTCCAGTTCCAGATCGGCATCACGGGTAATCCGAAACAGATGATATTCCTGGATATTCATTCCCGGAAATAGTGCCTCCAGGTTGTGGGCGATCACCTGCTCTAGCGGAACGCCCGTCCAGAGGCTCGGCTTACCATCCTGGTGCTGAAGCTCTGCCGGAAACACCACAAAACGCGGCAGAATTTTGGGCACTTTCACCCTGGCGAAATGCTCTCGATTAGTTTCTGGGTTTTTGACAACCACTGCCAGATTAAGGCTGAGATTAGAAATAAACGGAAACGGATGCCCCGGATCGACGGCAAGTGGAGTCAGTACGGGAAAAATTCGCCGCTCAAAAAAGTCCTGGAGGAAAAGCCGCTGTTCCTGATTGAGGTCGATGTAGTTCAGCAGGTGAATTCCTTTTTCTGCCAGTGCTGGACGCAAGACCTGCTCAAAGTGGCGATGCTGCTCCATCACCATAGGGCGCAAAACCTGAGCGATCGCCTCAAGCTGCTGCTGTGGGGTGCGTCCATCTGGGCTGAGCGAGCTAACCTGTGCCTCGACCTGCTGTTTTAGCCCGGCAACGCGCACCATGAAAAATTCGTCCAGGTTTGCGCTAAAAATCCCTGAGAATTTGAGCCGCTCCAGCAGCAGCGTGCGCTGATCAAACGCCTCCTGCAGGACACGACGATTAAACTCAAGCCAGCTTAACTCTCGATTGAAATAGAGCTGGGCTTGGTTCAGGTTGACTTCGGTGGGAGTTTCTTTCGCTTTCGGCATAGCATTCTGGGCACTAAGTACTGCTCATCCTCTCAAAAATTACCCATGAAGAAAAGTATTCTGCACAACGCCCGATCGCAGTAAGTACCTCAGGATGGACTTTGCCAATCAGCAATCCTACTCAAGCAACTTAAGCAAAACGAGGAACACGACCACGAAGCAATCTTGGGGTATCGAGCTGACTGAACTGCCCGGAAGAACTGCATCATTCAGGCAATTTGCCTGCAACCAATCCTTCTTGCTTTTCGTCCTGCTTAAAGGAATGGTTAACCTCTGCGTTCCCGCTCGATCGCAATAAAATCCGTTTCGGTTGTGGCTTGTTTGGGTCTGACTACTCCGATCGCATCTCAACCGATCACAAAGCCTTCGTAAAGCTGCCTCGGTAATAATAGGTATCTTCCGAATCCGTGTGGGAGAATTTAAGGAAATCAAGCCCTTTGATGAGGACACCTGTAAGAGGAGATTTGAAAAGGAACATCTATGAGCTGAACTGCCTCCTTAATCAAAAAGGGTGTAATATCAGCGAGGATTGCCTGGGCTGCTTAAATTTGGCAAATTGGTTTGTTGTTCTAATGCGATCGAATCCTAACAAAGACGATTTTGATGAATTTGATGAAAATGGCAATGTCGCAGGCAATTGAACGGAAACCCTCTGAATTTGAAAGCCGCTGAACCTAGCAGCAATTCAATTTAGAAGCGATTTAAAGGCGATCGAATTCAAGTCATTCTCGTTCGATTCACTGTTACTCTTTCCTTTCCCTGTCCTTGGTTCTCTAGTGTATCTTTGGCGATACAAAGTGGTTCTTTCACGGGAGAAATTATGCAGTTTTTCCTGGTAGCCCGTTTCGCTGTTTGCATATTGTCTGGGAACTCTCGATAAAGCTGTGATTGCGCTGGTCTCTCATGAAGCACATCCTCAAGCCTGTTGGACACTGTTTAGCCACAGTTGTCATTACATCATCGATGCTCAAGGTCTATCCTGCCTCGGTCGCCGATGCTTCTATTCCCCCTGAAGTTCCGTCGTCTACCGCTAGTGAGGAATCAGTTCAAGATTTGCCTGATCCCTTATCGGATGAATCGTTGGAGCCGTCTGCTTCTGTGGTCAGTCCTTCAGCCCCGGTGACGGTGGAGTCGATCGTCGCGCCTGAAGTGGCGGGTGTCATCGTTCCCACAACCCCGATCGCGCCTGAGCCGTCTCCACAACCTGAGCCTGCTGCGATCGCTCCCGCTCCCTCAACGCCTTCTCCTGCTTCCCCCGCTGAACCGACTTCTTCCTCAACTTTAACAACAGATTCAGCGACGACTCCCCAGTCAAAACCAAGCGGCACTTCAAAACAGGTAGTTGTCAAGCAGCCTGCTGCTCAGCCCCAAACGCTTGGGGCAATGCGCCAACAGCTTGATGAAAAGTTAGCGGCGATCGTGGCGCGAGATCAGGCAAGCCGAGAAGCTCAGCTTCAGCAAAATTTGATGCGAATTGCGCTGAATTATGCCGAAGTCGGAGCCTTTGAGCCAGCCCGCGAGGTTGCCCGCCATCCTGCCCTACCGCTTGAACTACAAACGGCACTGCTTGCCCAGATTGATCAGCTTGCGGCTCAAGTACCAGGTCAGTCAGGCACTCAGTCTTCTCCTGTTGCGGCAGCCCCATCTGCGTCTGCTCAAGCTTCTGGGAGAACGGTTCCCGGTGATGCGATCGCGTCGATGCCTGCCTATACACCCGGCTATGCGCCGATCGGTCGCGCTTTGCCAGAAACCTTTGCAATTCCGCAATGCTCGGCTGCCGATGCGCCTGCTGCTCAAGCCGCTGTTCGCCCTTCCCAGGCTAACGAGAAGAAACCGCTTCCCGGCTTTGGGAATCGAGTTGCTGCAACTCTGGCATCTGCTGTTAAGCGACCTACCGCGCAACCCGTTCGCTCTGCAGATGCGAAGTCATCGGCTGCAAAATCAACTGCCGCAGAAGCGATTGAGCAGAAATCATCGACTGCGAAGCCCATCGCCAAGCAACCGGTTGATAAACCCACCGCTGCTGAATCTGTAACTGCTTCTGAAAAGGCAGCAACTCCGGCTCAGCCTCGATCGCTTGCGGTTCGCCCCGATTTTTCTGCGGATTCACCGTCGGCTGATTTATCTAAAAATCTCAAAAATTCTACTGCTCAGGCTCGAAATCTCGATCGCTTCAACCTTCAGCCTGCATCGCCGATCGAGATCATGGGCTACTGGCTCAGTAAACCGCTAAAAGAAGCTGGAATTCGTCTGCCCTTTGTACCTGTGCACTCTCAACCAGAACCCGAAACCCAGATAGAAGTCCAGATAGAAGCCCAGATGATCGAAACGGGAGATGAAAATTCTGCGGAGTCTGCTGCGGTGCCTTCCTTGCTGTCCTCGACTTCTGAACAGTCGGCTCGATCGCTTGATTTGCTTCAGCCTGCCCTCAGCGTCAGTCCTTACCTGCTCGACCTGAAGCAGTCTTTGGCGGATTTCCAGCTTGTGGAGAAAGATGCAGTTAAGCTTTCCCCACCCGCAGTCAGCGTTACTCCCCCGCCGAAAGCCCAGACCGTCAGCCAAAAAACTGTGACTCCGCAGACGGCTCCGCTGGATTGTTTCTCGCCCCGCGCCGAATCCACTAGTCTCACGGTTTCGCCTGCTCTAGCAAGACAAATGGGATGGGGAAATTTAGTCTTTCCGTTGCCAATTCCAGCCGTGCTGACTTCGGCATTTGGCTGGCGAATTCATCCCATTTCGGGCGATCGTCGCTTTCATGCAGGCGTTGATCTGGGTGCGCCGATGGGAACTCCAGTGGTGGCGGCAATGGCAGGGCGCATCGTGGCAGCAGATTATATGGGCGGCTATGGATTAGCGGTAATTGTCGAAACAGCAGCCGGAAGCTACCGCAACCTCTACGCTCACCTTTCAGGAATTGCCGTTCGTCCTGGAGCGATCGTTCAGCAGGGCAGCGTCGTGGGCTGGGTCGGCAGTACAGGTAACTCTACTGGACCGCACCTGCATTTTGAAACTCATATTCCAACCGAGAACGGCTGGACGGCGATCGATCCGCTTTCTGCTACGGCAAAGACGATCGCGAGCCGGGAACTGGGGCAGGGGGGAGGCGAGTGATGAGGTAAGGTAGGCCGATGAGTGGATGGGTAGGTGGAGCTTCTCAAGGAATGGGGTTTTGAAGGCAATAGCGTTTTATTTCTCTTTTGCCTTGGTCACTTACCCCCGACCTGAGTTAGCACAGATTTAACATGGACAAACCAAGGGCATCTTTATCCACCCGCTTACCCCTCCACCCCTTCCCTGATCTACCCGTGATCTACCCATCAATCCACACTCTTCTCCCGATTGACAGAGTGCTTCTTTATACACTTAGTTAAGATTGAATGAGACAGATGAATTATCTCCGGTTACGGGGGTGCGCTACCGCGTTTGAGTATATAAGCCCTTAACTCATTGTGCGGAGCAACTGTATATGAGCAGTGTTTGTTCAAGTCGTGTTCGTTCTAGTCATGGTATCCTCACTGCCGTTCTAGTGGCAAGTACTGTTTTTTCTGCCATGACTTTGCCCCTGGTGATGCAGCAGCCAATTCCGGTGCTGATGGATTTTCCGCCTCAGTGGAGTGAGACCCCGCCTTCGCGAATGGATCGCGAAACGAGAAACAGTATTATTCGCTATTTGGGGATTGCGATCGTTTCTAGCGTAGGAAGCGGTCTGGGTGCAGTCGAACTGTTGAGGCGGCAATATCGGGCAAAGCAGCGGCTCCAACAGGCAGGATCGGGATTGCAAGAAGGAATTGTTTTACCGGATCGCGCTCTGGAGCCTGCATATGTGCCGTTCATGCCTGTTGCTGAACCCAATTCCTTTTTTGCAGAACCTGCTCAATCGAGTGTTAGCTCTGTCGCCTCTGAAGAACTGCTTGTTTCGCAGAGTGCTGCTTCAGAGTCTCCGATCGAACCCTCGGGTTTTATTGCTGAAAGCTAAACCGTGGAGAGCTAAGTTCCGCAGCTGCCAAATCTGCATTACGTGTTCGCTTGGTTGTGAGTCGCTCGATCGCATTTAAGCTATCGATTCGCTTCAATTTGTCATGCTTTAATCTACCACTGCTGTCACTGCTGTCACTGCTGCCATTTGAGCGCAGGCAAAAGGAGAGCGGGCACTGTCTCTGCGTTTGGAGATAACCTTGCGCCTGGTCTTCATGCGCTGGCAATGTGCTTTATCCATTAGAGTTGTCGGGAAATAAGAACAGAGCTAGCCAATGCGACCTTTCAAGTTCTTCCTATGCCGCAGTCAGGTAGAAGTTCCATAATCCTGCTGCGG
>NZ_JACJOR010000042.1:0-5312 GCF_014695615.1 Leptolyngbya sp. FACHB-711 | reverse complement strand
GCAGTTCTCCCGGGGGAGACGGCTAGACAACCTTCACCGACCACTTCAAATTGACCCCAGATCACTAACTAACACCATCTATCTATTACCATTCATAGCGTTCTCTTGCTTTTTTAGCCTGCTTGGTACTCCACCCGTAGAGTTTAGCCTATTTTGACTCAAACGATCACGGAGTTGGAAAAATTTATTAGCCAAAGCCAAGGAGCCGTCTTTTTTAGCCGTTAAACTCAGCACTCAAGCCTACAGGAGAGAGCCAAGCCGTCGAATGCCACCGAATCGAGAAATATAATACTCTGTTCCGCCCGATAGACTGCACTCCTCCGATAAATCTTAAACTCTGGTAAAGATAACATCCTACTCTAGGTGGGAACCGCAATCAGATTGATGCAGAAGGCTCCGTTTTCGTCTGAGATGCTCGATCGCCAAATAGGGTTTTTCCCAATCGGATCATGGTTGATCCCGCCTGAATTGCCAGAGGGTAATCGTCCGACATCCCCATCGACAGTTCCTTCATTTGCAGGTGAGACCAGCCTTGCTGCCTGATTCGCTCTGCCAGTTCACGAGCGCGATCGAAGACTGCCTGGGTTTCGGCGGCCTGCAGCCCATAAGGCGGAATGACCATTAGCCCCTGAATCTCCAGGTGACGGCACTGATCAAGCTGAGGCAGGTCTGCCAACAATTCTGAAACAGTCCAGCCAAATTTGCTGGGATCAGGCAGCAGCTTGACTTGCAGACAAACTTTAGGCAGCACAGCCTGTTGTTCTGCCGCAAGCTGATCAAGCCGCTGAGCCAGCTTCAAACTATCGATCGAATGAATCCACTGAAACTGCTGTAGCGCTTTGGCAGCTTTATTAGCTTGGAGATGTCCAATTAAATGCCAGGTCACGCCGGGCAAATCCTGAAGGGCTGCCTTTTTGGATGCGGCTTCCTGAATCCGGCTTTCTCCAAAATCTCGCACCCCTGCTTCATACGCCTGCCGGATTGCAGCGATCGAAACCTGCTTTGTCACGGCAATCAATCGAACGTTTGCAGGAAGGGTCTGACGAATCTCGGTAAGCCGAGCTGCAATAGAGTTCACGGGTGGATTAGAAGACACTATTGAAACGTTTGTTGATGAATAGCTTGCACTTTGCTGTGTTCGCCGGATTGTCCTGTTCGGCGCAGTTCGCGCAGTCGTCCTTCTACTAAAATTCGGGCATCGCTCCGACCAAGCGGCTCAAATTGAATGCCCTGAGCTGTAGTGGCAACCAGAAAAAATAGACGTTGGGCATAAAGCGTTGAAAACAGTTCCCGATTGTCATCAATTACACAGATGCGAAACAGCAAGCCGAAGGTTGGATGATTCAAGTAAGTTTCACTGCTCATCCGATTTTCAAAAGATTGGGAACTGGCAGAATCGGGCATTGCTGTATAGGATTTAGCAGATAAACAGGAAGTCTACAAAATACAAAAGAAAATGCAAAAGTTGGCAAGGTGAATACTACCCTTTACAGAAAAGAGCTTCCAACATTTATTCATTAACTTTATGTGAAAATGTGCTATCCCGCTACAGCAATCCAGTCCTTCTTCTGGATAAATTTCTATCCCTCAAGCTGTAGAGGCAGGGCTCTGCTTCAAGGTTTTAACCCTAAATAAGAGTGAAAAAATAAAAGGAATGAACAACAGTAAAAACGGCTAACTGCCGATCGCAAATCGAGCAATCCAGAACACGACAATGCCACCCAAGGCGAGCCAGTCTAAACTGCCCAGCTTAAACTGATGCCACTGCACCTGATGGCGATCGGGCGAAGTAAACCCCCGCACCTGCATCGCACTGGCAATTTGTTCGGCACGAACCAGCAAGTTATCTACCAGCTTTTCGGCAACCGTCGTCCAAACCTGAGTCGAACCCCGAAAACCGAGCTTTTTCCAATTAATGGCTCTGGTTCGAATCGATCGCACCAGGTTTTGCACTTCCTCCAGCACCAGCGGAATAAACCGCAGTGAGAGCGTCAGCGTCAGCACAATTTCGGTAACAGGGACATTAAAGCGACGCAAGGGCTGCATCAAATCTTCCAGTCCCGCTGTAATCTCTTCCGGCGCAGTAGTCAGCAGATAAAGATTCGTACTGTAAATCAGGACAAACATAAACGTCCCAACGCGCACCGCCAGTTCAACCGATCGTCGCGTCACGCGAATATTGCCCCGCTCAAACAGCACATACCGATAATCGGTCGGCTGAGGCAGCGGATCGACGCGAGGAACAGTCTGGGCAGCACCAGAAGCCGCATTGCCCGCAGGCTGAGGCAGTCCATCAGCAGGCAACCGATTTTGATTGGGAACGGTCAATCCGTCGGGCGCAAATAACGTTACTGCAAACAGCAGCACACTAAAAAACAGCACAAGTCCAATTTGCCGCTTCCAGACGCGAAAGGGCAGCCGGGTTGCCAGCGTAAACAGCAGCAGCCAGCCTACCAGCGAAAGCCGCCACCACGGGTTTGCCGATATCGGAGTCAGCATGAGAGTGAGCAGCCACCCTAGCTTAACTCTGGCATCAATGCGGTGAAGCCAGGTGATCGGCTGTTCCAGATAGAGTCCGATGGGCAGCGATCGAAGTAAATCCATAGCTTCAGCTTTGCGTTCAGAAAATCGTTAAACTCTCGTAGCTCGGTTCGCCGTGTTCCGCTCGACTTCTCGCACCTTCTTACCGCGCCAAAACAGCCGAATCGGAGAGCCTGTAAAGCCCAACTGCTGCCGAAACTGCCGTTCAACATAGCGGCGATAGTTTTCATTAAACAGCTTAGGGTCGTTGACAAATAGGGCGATCGAGGGCGGTTGGCTACTCACCTGCGTGCCGTAATAAATTCTGCCCTGTTTGCCCTGGCGCGTGGTCGGAGGGGTATGCCAACGCAGTGCTTCTTCTAGCACTTCGTTAATCACAGACGTACTGACCCGCCGCTGGTGCTGCTCGGCTGCGGTATTCACCAGCTCTAAAATTTTCTCTACGCGCTGTCCGCTCTGGGCACTAACGAAGATTATTTCTGCCCACTCCAGAAAGTGCAGCCGCTCTTTAATTTGCCGATCGTATTCATAGATCGTGTGGGAATCTTTTTCGATCGCGTCCCATTTGTTCACCACCAGAATGCAGGCGCGTCCTTCTTCTTCGATCCGTCCAGCGAGCTTCTGATCTTGCTCGGTCACACCGTCCAGCGCATCAATCACGAGCAGCACGACATCTGCCCGTCGAATCGCTTTGAACGATCGGTTAATCCCAAAAAATTCAGGACCGTAATCAACGTTCTTCTTTTTACGAATGCCTGCGGTGTCAATCAAGCGATAGCGTTTTCCGCCCCGCTCTACAACCATATCGATCGCATCCCGCGTTGTGCCAGAGATCGGACTGACAATTGCCCGATTTTCACCCACAAATGCATTCAGCAAACTCGACTTGCCCACATTTGGACGACCAACGATCGCCACCCGGATTTCTGCTTCCTCTTCCAGTTCATCCTTCGGAGGCAAATAGGGCAGCAGGCTATCCAGCAGTTCGCCCGTGCCGTTGCCATGAATGCCCGATACCGGAAAGGGTTCGCCCAGCCCCAATGCCCAAAACTCTGCCGCCTGTGCCAGCCCTTGTTCGACTGACTCACATTTATTCACCGTCAGCAAAACCGGAACCGACTGCTGCCGCAACCAGTCCGCGATCGACTCATCCGCCGCAGTTAAGCCCGCTTGTCCATCGACTACAAAAATGGCAGCACTGGCTTCGGTCAGGGCAGCTTCTGCCTGTTCCCGAATCAGCGGCAGAAATTCAGTGTCATCGTCAAACACGAGTCCGCCCGTATCTACCACCAGAAATTCACGATCGTTCCAAAAGGCAGGGCGATAGGTCCGATCACGGGTTACGCCAGGTTCATCATGGACGATCGCATCCATCGCGCCCGTCAGACGGTTCACGATCGTTGATTTGCCCACATTTGGGCGACCAATCACAGCAACAACAGGTAAGGGCATGGCAAGGGTGCGGGCGGTTAACCCGAAGAATCCAAAACTCCATTGTAACGAGATTGCTAGGATAACGAGAGGTCGAGTTTTCCGTCTCAGCGAGTCACTTCTCGAACCGCCGTCTGTGCCTCTCGCTTTAGCCCTTTTGCAATCCGAAATAGCTCCTGCCCAGTGTGCAGATAGTGGTCGTCGTAGCTGGAGATAAATCGCTCCAGTTCGTCTAGACCGTCTCCCACCTGATTGAGGCAGTAATAAAGGTGCGCTGCTACCCCTGCCACATTAGGCGGATTCGGCAGAGAACGAAACAATCGCTGTGCCTGCTGCAATTCTTGGCGGCAGTTCTCCAGATAATCCTGAAATTCCTCCAGCAATTCATCATCAAACGGATCGGCTGCCAGGTCATCAATCTGATCCTGAAGCGAACTCAAAATCCGATTCAGCATCCGGTTCACAGGCTGATAAACCCGCTTGAGCCAAAGTTGCAGTTCAGCATCGCTATCTCGTCCGGTCTGTCGCTTCTGATACTCCCGTTGAGCAGCAGCAGCCCGCTGGTGCCGCTGAGTCTCAGCATGGGGATCAAAATGAACTGCCTGCCCATAGGAAAGGTGGCGATCGTAAGACTGCCGCTGGCGGGGATCGCTCAACACTTCATAGGCGGCGTTAATTTTAGCGATCCGATCGTGCCCTGAAGCATCAGGATTCGTATCGGGATGAAATTGTTTTGCCAGCCGACGATAAGCTTGCTTAATTTCTGCCTGACTTGCCAAGGGGCTCAGCTCAAGCGTGTCGTAGTGATTAACCTCTGCCATATCCTCATTTTATCGATTCGCTGCACCCCGTTAACGCTTCCCAAGGAACGATTCCCCCTTCAGAAAGCGGCAGCAATCAATTCAGACACAGGGCAGATGTTTTTGTTTTACCCCACCTTCCCAGCCGCAGCGAGTTCCGGGTCCTGGAAGAGCGGAGTACTAAGATAGCGTTCGCCAAAGCTGGGCTGTACCATCACAATCAGCTTGCCTGCGTTCTCAGGACGACAGCCAATTTTAATCGCTGCGGCAAGGGCTGCCCCGCTAGAAATGCCCGACAAGAGCCCTTCTTCTCTTGCCATTCGCCGTCCATAAGCGATCGCTTCCTCATCGCCGATTGTGATAACTTCATCAATCAGGTCTGTCCGAAGCACTTGGGGAATAAAGCCTGCACCAATCCCCTGAATTTTATGGGGACCCGGTCTGCCGCCTGAGAGAATAGGACTATTCTGTGGCTCTACGGCGATCGTCTGAAACGAAGGCTTCTTCTGCTTCAGCACTTCCGAAACCCCAGTAATCGTT
>NZ_JACJOR010000419.1:0-6630 GCF_014695615.1 Leptolyngbya sp. FACHB-711 | reverse complement strand
CTCACATTCAGAATCGTTCAAAAAGATTTATCTAATTTGATCTAATCAATTCATTTGATTACTTCTTAGCTTCATTATTTTAATTAGCTTCATTGTTTCAATTAGCTTCACTGTTTCAAATTAATAGGTTAGAGCTTTTGCCTAACACAGTCTACAGTTTCTCAAAATTATCTCCGGTCGATTCACAGGTTTATTCTCATGGAAACTCTGCCTGCTCGTCCGATCGTTCATCAATCTTCGTTTCAAAAAGCCAGCAAGCGGTTCTTCAGATCGATTTCGGCGCGGGTTGGCTTAATTCTCACGGTGGCGATCGTTCTGCTGGCAATTTTAGCTCCAGTGCTGCGTCCGTTTGATCCGGCAACGGCAAGGGATTTTGCGGCCCGGCTAAGTCCACCCAGCGGCACTCACCTCTTCGGCACCGATGGGCTGGGGCGAGATATGCTGAGCCTAGTCTGGTATGGCATTCGAATTTCGCTGCTGATCAGTATTGTGTCCGTCGGGCTGGGACTGATCATCGGCACGTTTCTGGGGCTAATTGGGGGTTATTTTCGCGGCTGGCTGGAGCGGGTAATTAGCTGGATGAGCGATATTCTGCTGGCGTTTCCTTCGATTCTGCTGGCGATCGCGGTGGCAACCGTCGTCGGACCCAGTTTGCAGAGCGTGATGATTGCGGTGGGCGTGGTGCAGATTCCAATCTTCATTCGCCTGACCCGCAGCATGGTGCTGTCTCTGCGCGAACAGGGATTTGTGCAAACCGTGCGGGCATTTGGCGCGAAGCCAGGACGAATTATTTTTAACCATATTTTGCCTTCCAGTCTTGCTCCCCTGGTCGTTCAGGCAACTTTGGCGATCGGTACTGCCACTCTCGAAGCCGCAGGTTTAGGCTTTTTGGGACTGGGCGCAAAACCTCCCACACCGGAGCTGGGCACATTGCTCTCTGACTCGTTCACTAACGGCTACGCCCTTTCTGCCCCCTGGACTATCATTCTGCCAGGACTGATGATCACGCTGATTGTGCTGGCGTTTAACCTGCTAGGTGATGGTCTACGAGATAGTATCGACCCGCGATCGAATCGGTAGGGTCTCTTTCGATCGCACTTCAAGTTCTTATCTCAAAGTCCCCCAGAATTGGGGAATTTAGGGGGCGACGTAGGGAAGATCATTCGGCTCAAACCGCTTCAAGGACGATGAGTTCGCCGCAACTCCGTAATTTGATCTGCCCGATCGAGTAGCGCAGCAGGCATCTCTGGACCCGTTAAAATCACATCAACCTGAGTAGGACGGTTCTCTAGAAACTCGACGACCTCTGCCTCAGAAATTAAACCAAAGTGGATTGCCAAGCTCAGTTCATCCAGCACCACCAGCGAATACTTGCCCTCAGCGACGATCAAGCGCGTATGTTCCCACAGCTCACGCAGGGCAACGACTTCAGATTCTTCCAGGTCAGGGGTGTCAATACAGCGCGGCAAGTTACACCGCACCCAGTCAAGATTCTGCCCAAGCTGTACCGGATGCTGATAGCCCTGTCGAATCCCGCCTTTAAGAAATTGCACAATCAGCACCGAGGTTCCCTGTCCAGCAATTCGCAGGGCTTGTGCCATAACACTCGTAAAAAAGCTACGGTGCGGAGAGGTAAACACCTGCACCAATCCTTCAACCGTATGGGGCAGGCAATGATTACTGTCACGGGCGGGGACTTCGAGTTGGGAAACCATGAGTCGTTCTGGAATAAACGTTAAACAGTCATGCGGCAAGGGCTAACGCACGATCGATCCTTCTCACCCTGATTTCAAAGCACATCAAGCTTAGTACAAATTTAGTACAAAACGATGAAATTGACCAGAGACAATCGATCGCGGAACAAATATAGCGTATCTCAAATTAGAATTCCAACAACCCACGCTACATATAATTCATTCATCACGCTTATAAAAACTTAGCCGGGCAACTTTCCCAACCCAAAACCACCCTCAAAACTACTCCCCATCCCCTCACCCCCTTACCGACCCACCTATCCTTCCCCCTCAATCACGAGTATCCTGATTAAGAATTGTGAGGCACTTCTCTATGACTTTGCATCGTCCCGATGGTCGGCAAGCCGATCAGCTCCGTCCCGTTCGTTTTGATCGCAGCTTTACCCGCTATGCGGCTGGCTCTGTGCTGGCACACTGCGGCCATACCCAGGTACTTTGTACTGTGAGCATCCAGCGAGGCGTTCCTCGCTTTCTAGAGGGCAGCGGACAGGGCTGGCTCACCGCCGAATACCGAATGCTGCCGAGCGCGACCCAGCAGCGGCAGGCAAGAGAGTTTATGAAGCTGTCGGGACGCACCCAGGAGATTCAGCGACTCATTGGGCGAAGCCTGCGGGCAGCCCTGGATATGCAGGCACTGGGAGAACGGACGCTAACCATAGATGCTGACGTGCTGCAAGCCGATGCCGGAACCCGCACAACGGCAATTACAGGCGGCTATGTTGCTCTCTGTGATGCGATCGGCTCTCTACTCGAATCGGGAGAATTAGAACGATCGCCCATTCGCCATCAAATCGCAGCGGTGTCGGTTGGCTTGCTGGAAGGTCAGCCTTATCTGGATTTGAACTACGAAGAAGATGTCGCCGCAGAGATTGACTGTAATGTGGTGATGAATGATCAGATGAACCTCATTGAGATTCAGGGAACCGCAGAAGCAGGAAGCTTTAGCCGCAGCCAGCTCAATCAAATTCTGGATGTTGCCGAGAAGGGAATTAAGGAGTTAATGAACTATCAGCAGCAGGCGTTACAGTGAAGCAAAGCAACACGCTCAATCATTGATTTTTACGCTCATCTCACTCAAACTTGATGGCTCAACCCTAGCACAGGAGCCAAAGTGAGAACAAAATGAGCTGAATCTCAAACATAAAGTAAAATTTCCCGATCGATTGGAAGGCAGGCTAGCGTTCCGGTTGAGTGGCTGCTAGTAGCTTTTGCATCCAAACCAAGAACTTTCGGCAGTCCGCTCCGACCGGATTGTTATGCCAGTATTGTCTAGTTTACCTAAGGAGCAGAAACGTCTCACCCTGCATATATGGGTGCAAGTGGTTCTCGACAACATAAGGCACAGCACGAGAGAGCCATTCATGTTCCTGTGGGTTGGCACTGAGAAAAGCAAAGTTTTCCACTGTTGAACCGACAAAAAATGCTTCAACAGCGCTTTGATAATTTGCTGGTAATGTCCTAACACTGGAGTAACCCTCGAAGAAATGCCAACGCAATGATGCCTCAACATCTCCAAGCGATTGACCAATATCGTAAAGGTAAAAACCAAAGCCACAGCGCGAAAAGTCAATTGGGCGAACTTCTTTACCACAAAACACGTAATTGCCTTGGTGCAAGTCAGCGTGAATTACGCCCCAAGTGTCGCGCGTTCGATGAAGACTATGCATAAACTCTTGAACTTGCATAGCAGCCTTTCGGAACACTTGGTAATCGTCCAGTGAAATTGTGCCGTTTTGCACCAACATGCCAAGTTGAGACGTTGCGGCTTTTAGCTGCTCTACATCATGGGTGGGGCGAGAAAAGCCAACTGGCAACAACCAACTGCTTGAATGCTGGTGCAATTGCGCCATTAGTACACCCAACTGTCGGATTTGCTGTGCTGTCGGTTCACCATTGAGATGTTCACCTTCTACCCACTGCAATAATGAACAGAATATTGAAGCCCCTAATTTTGCCCCAGCAATGCTCGTTACCCATTCACCCAAACGATTCTGCATGGGTTGAGGCACTGTCAACTCGGTGTCTTGAGCGATCGCATTCAACCATAGCAATTCAGACTGAATCGCGGATGGTGCTCTCCAAACCTCTTGCCAACCCTCGCCAGCAGCCTCAATACCAGCATGAAGGCGAAGCAAAAACTTGTCTTCTGTTGCTGTCTCAACTCGAAATGTTGTGTTTTGGCTTTGTCCCAAAAATGTCAGTTGAACACTCGGCAAATCGTATTGGGTCAGAGCAGCTTGAGCAATTGCTTCATCAATAACCATGTCTAGGACTATTCACAACCTTTTACTGCTTTGAAACGGGACGGAGTAGCATAAGCCCCAAATCCAATTGCTGCAATCAATAGTCCAAAGAGTAGAACAAACCATTGCATCCTGCTTATTCCGTAAACTTACATACGGTTGCGAACGATTTCCACTGCTTCTTCAAAACAGCGATCGCCACTATTTTCACATTCAATAATTTCAATATCGGGCTGTACCCCCTTGCCTTCGATCGCATTGCCCTCAGGTGAGACGGTGTAAGCGATCGGAGCAAGAATAACAAATCCTTGCCATCTCAACTTAAAAACCCCTCCCCCTAAGACTGAGCCACTGGTCCGAGCCCCTAAGATTTGAGCAGATCCATGATCTTGAGCGGCAGCCGCAAATACTTCACAGGCAGATCCGCATCGGTGATCAACCAGTACAAAGTAAGGTCTTGGATCACGTTTGGCTTCAAATCGCGTTCGATATTCAATAAAGTTCTTCTCCTGAGTTAACTTGATTTCAGCAAGACCAATGTTTTTCACAGAGTCATCAAAATATCCTCGAAAAATATAGGGTTCCTGCATACCAATTCCATCTCGCGTTCTCTCTACTGCAAACACTTTGTCAGGACCGATGATGTCTTCAATCAAATAACTAATGGCAGATTGAACACCGCCACCATTTCCACGTAGATCGATGAGAATTGCTTTCGCTTGAGAAAGTTCAGCTTTTGCTTGCTCAACTGCACGTCTGGTAATTTGAGGCGTAACAAAACTTTTGACCTGCAAAATTCCAACTTGATTGCTTATCTGTGCTGAAACAACCTCCGTTTCAGGTGTTGATGGAGATTCCTCAGTAAATAGACGAAACAGTTGTTCGCCCTCTACCGGATCGAATACTCTCGCATGAGAGATAGCAAGCTTCTCCAAATATTGGTTGGTGAGTTGTGTTAACTCTGCCCTTGACCAGCTTGATTTCGTATCAACTTCAGCAATTAATTCCTTGAGGGTTTGTTCTCGAAGATTCTCTTTAAAGGTCGGATCAAAAATATTGGCATCCAGTTTTTGATAAACGTCATTGACAAACAGTTTGGCTTCTGAGGAAGAAACCGGATCTGTATCGCTTAGCGTTGATGAAGTAAACCAGTCTAATGAAACGTCTTCCTCTGTATCCTGAGACATGGAAGATTGCACTGAAGGTTGTGATGACTGCCAAGGGGTAAATCTACTACCCGTGCAGCTTACTAGGTTGAGCAGCATTGCTGTCGTTACAGCAAAAAACGCCATCCTTATCGATTTAACTCGTCTTGATCGCATCTTCAAGTATTCCTCAATCGGAGGATGATTGTCAGATTGCCGCATTTGCAATTTCGATCGCCTTTTCCAGACATTGGTTCCCACCGTTTGCACATTCAGGAATTTCAATATCGGGTTGAACGCCTACTCCCTCAATCAGGTGCCCTTTGGGTGAGATAACCTGAGAGATTGGAACAATTAGGGCAAAGCCCTGCCATCTCAATCTGAGGGCATCACCTCCTAACAGGGCACCCATTGTCCGGACTCCTAAAATTTTGGCGGAGCCATAGTCTTTGATAATTCCTGCAAACAAATCGCACGCTGATCCGCACTGGTGATCAACTAGAATAAAGTGAGGTCTTGGATCGACCTGGGCTTCTAACCGTGTCCGCCACTCGATATAGGGATGGGTTTCTGAAAGCTCAATTTCTGCCTTGGCTTCTGCGTTGATCGCATCATCAAAATACCCTCGAAAAATGTACGGCTCCTGCACCTTTAAACCCTCGCGAGTTCTGTCTCTTGACACTACTTTGTCAGGTCCAATGATATCCTCAACCAAATAACTAACGCTGGACCCAAAACCTCCCCCATTTGCACGAACATCAATGAGAATGACTTGGGCTTGAGCCAGTTGAGCCTTAGCTCGATCAAGTTCTGCCTTGGTAATGAGAGGAACAATGAAGCTTTCGACTCGGAGAATTCCAACCTCCCCCCTCATCTCGGCGGAAACTGATGGAGTCGGTGTGGCATCAGGTAATGGTTTTTGCTCAAAGATGCGAAATAGTGTTGCACCTGCTGTCGGATCTAAAATCCTCAAGTGAGATACTGAAAGCTTGTTCAGTTCATTGCTGATACGTTCAGTCAATTCTGCCCTTGACCAACCTGATTGAGTATCGAGCGTCGCTAAGAGGTCTTGCTGTTGCTGGTTACGCTCTGCTTTCTTGAAGGCAGGATCAAAGATTTGATCGTCGATCGTTTGATAAACGTTATGAACAAATGCTTTTGCTTCAGCAGCAGAAACGGTATCGGTCGGCTTTAGTTGCGAATCTGTAAACCAATTGAGGGAAACATCTGTCTCCTCAGTTGATGTCGCATCGTTAACTTTTAGCGGCTGATTGTTGCTTTGGGAAGGGTTAGAGAGTTGGCAGCTTGTCAAATTGAGGAGTGTAATCAGCAGCACAAGTCTCTTGATAAACTCAGTTTTTTGCATAACTCTACCTGCGATCGCCTAGTGTCTTTGGTGAACTCAACCAAAGGTGTCTATTATCGATATGTTGCTAAACAGTTGTCTGTCAGATTCTTTTGAAATTTATCGAAATTCCTTGATGTTCT
>NZ_JACJOR010000418.1:0-17620 GCF_014695615.1 Leptolyngbya sp. FACHB-711 | reverse complement strand
CGGTTGTCAGCATAGATTTCCCGGCATGGGATGTAGTTCCGACAACCATAATTGCTTTCATGGAGAACCTCCGGCAGTAAAAGGGAAAGTAATGGAAGCAGACGAAACTGAGAGCTGAGCCAGAATCAAGATTTTTTCGATCGCCTCAATCTTAGACCTGAAAAATCGGGAACCGAAACATCTAACGCAGCCAGTCGGGTAGGTGGAGCCAGCGTTGAGCCATATTCATAAATCGATCGCCCCCGCTTGCAGGCGCAATTTCACCCTGACCCTGCCACTTTTCAGCCAGCAAATGTCCGAGTGGGGTGAGTCTAAAACTATCGGTTAACCCTTGCCCATCTACTTCGCGCCGCAGCAGCCCGACCTGAATTAGCCACAGCAAATTATTCTCGACAGATAGTTCAGCGATCGACTGACGGGTGTATCCTTGCTCAACACCTGATTGTCCAGCAATAGCGCGCAGTTCGACACTTTGATGTTTCATAGTGGCAAACAGCTTGAGCCGGAAGGGAGAGCATCGCAAAGCACGATCGGCACGATCGATCGTCGCCGAAGCATATTGAATCGGCTGAGAGGGGTGGGGGCGGGTCGAAGTCATGAAAATTACTGTCAACGCTGTCAAAACTTAACGAATTGAGGCGGTAGAAACGTCTGCACCCCAAAATTTACTGACCTTTCCTATCTTATGATGTTTCCCTAAACCGACAATAAAGTTAACGCATTACCCCTTTACAGAATCTTCTTTTATCCCCTTCGTTCATCACCGATTGAATTTATGAGCAACATACCCCACACCGATGCCGCCTTTGGAATTGTCCCCATTTTGCCGCAGCCAGACGGCTACCAATTTCTCTTGATTCAGCACTGGGGCGGACACTGGGGTTTCCCAAAAGGACACGCCGAAGCCGAAGAAACCGCGATCGCCGCTGCTCGCCGCGAGTTTGAAGAAGAAACAGGAATCTCGGCTTATGAAGTGATCGAATCGGTTTCGTTTGTAGAACAGTACCGCTTTTTTAAGGACAAACAGCCAGTCGACAAAACCGTGACCTATTTCCCCGCCTGGGTAAAATCCACGACCGTGATTCGCCAACAGGAAGAAATTCAAAACTACTGCTGGCTTCCTTACGAAGACGCGCTTAAGCAAATGTCGTTTAAGCAGGGCAAGCAAATTCTCCAGCAGGTGCAGCAGTATTTAAGCCAGATTGATTTGAGCAGGAGAAATTCAGCAAAAACCGGTGGAATTTAACCTAAGAATTTAATGCCCCAAAGGAATACCCGCATAGAGTGATGTCGCTGCTAAAACCAGCGGGTAAAACCAAAATAGGACTGCAAAAACAGGACTGCAAAAATTCAGGCATACCAGGCTCCTCTAGATTAGGGCGCGATCGAACACAATTTAGGGAGTTTTTGAAAAGCTTGCTGATGCTCATTGCCTACCCAGAGTTGAATTTTGTATTTCTAGCTACCAAGGTAAACTTGTCTTAATTTATATTAAGAAGTGTGACAAGGGTGTTACATCATCCCGCGTCCGGCTCAGGTTAATTTCAAGCTGCAAGGAGTGATACTGTGACTGCTTCCTTACTGACTTCATCGGCAATCAACGAGTCCCTGATTGCAGAGTTTTTCAGCAAATCTGTAGGACAGTGGCGATCGGAGCGTCGCTACTACACCTTGCCCGATGGAGAAACGAAGGAAATGGTCAGCATTATCCAAATTCGCTTTCTGGAGCAGGGTTGCCCGGAACTGCGAAAGCTTGCACAGCTTCATCAGCTTGCCGACGAAACCGCCCTCATCTGCGGCGCAGAAGTTTCCTGGGATGCAGCGAATTCAGTCAACGGGCGCAGAGAGTCCAGAGGTCACACGCTGTTCGGCGCACTCGGGTCGATTCTGTATCGCGATCGAGGTTTTGCCACCCCCAAGCCTGTCACTGCTGACTACCACTTCATTAACCCCAATACGCTCTGCCTCCGCACTGAATACAAAGGTTCCAAATTCGAGGAAGAGCTAAAACTCGTGGGCAGCCAGTATCGCACCCGCCAAACGATCATTTCCCATGAGGGAGAGCAGCAGATGATCGGTCAATATCTGGAAAAGCGCATCAGTTAGGGAATACAAATTCTAGGGACGATACATTCGATCGATTGAGTGTTCCAGTGCCAATGGGCGTTTTGTGGCACAGGCGTTCTTCTTCACCCCGATAACAGAGCTTTCGTCTTACTGAATTCGTCTTACTGAAACTGAAGCGGTCGGGCACCCTGCTCATTCCATAAGAAGGGTTGCTAAGAAAGGCTGCTGATGGAATTCCTATTCTTTACGTGCCTACTCACGTGCATCTCAGATGATTAAGGCTCGATCGCGGAACCGCTTTCCTCGATCGAGTTTGCCTTTTGCATGGCTCAGAATGTGATGAAGCCGTGATGAATTTATGCCTCAACAACTTAATAAAGATGAAAAGACTGGGAACACGCTTTGTTAAACTGAGTACAAAACCGGACGCAGGAGAGAGCTAAAGCAAGCCATGACCCAAACCGCACCCCGCCAAACCGTTATTGCCCCTTCGATTTTATCGGCAGATTTTAGTCGGCTCGGTGAAGAAATTCAGGCAGTCGATCGCGCTGGCGCAGACTGGATTCACGTCGATGTAATGGACGGTCGCTTTGTTCCAAATATCACGATCGGTCCCCTGATTGTAGAAGCGATTCGCCCCTACACCCAAAAGCCGATGGACGTTCACCTGATGATCGTCGAACCCGAAAAATACGTGGCTGACTTTGCCAAAGCGGGCGCAGACATCATCTCTGTTCATGCCGAGCACAACGCTTCGCCCCACCTGCACCGCACCCTGGGTCAGATTCGCGAACTGGGCAAGCAAGCCGGAGTGGTGTTGAATCCCGCTACGCCGCTCGAACTGATCGAGTATGTGCTGCCAATTTGCGACCTGGTGCTGATCATGAGCGTTAACCCCGGCTTCGGCGGACAAAGCTTTATTCCCGATGTGCTGCCCAAAATCCGCAAGTTGCGTCAGATGTGCGATGAGCGGGGCCTGAATCCCTGGATCGAAGTCGATGGTGGTCTAAAAGGCAACAATACCTGGCAGGTGCTAGAAGCCGGAGCCAATGCGATCGTCGCGGGTTCTGCGGTATTCGGAGCAAAAGACTACGCTGAGGCGATCGAGGGGATTCGCAACAGCAAGCGTCCACAAGCAGAACTGGTTACGGCTTAGCCTTACTAAGTTAATTCATAAAATAATCTGGGGCGTAGCTAGCTATGCCCTTTTTTGTGTCGCAACCAAGCCGTTGAAACGCCTTATCCAATGCCTGCCAATCGCCATCCGGTCTCAACTCATCCGCTTAACCCGGCTTCATACAGTCAAGGGGCAGCAGGATTACTATTCTCGCGAATCTCCCACCGCCATAAGGGTCCGTCCTCAGGATCGATAATCTCTGAAACTTTGGTCATTCCACACTTTTCTAATACGCTTGTTGAAGCATTAGGCTCTGCCAGGGTATGAGCGCAAACACAGTCAACCAGAGCAGAGGCAAACGCAATTTCAATAAGTTGGCGCGCCGCAGACGTTGCAAACCCTCTACCCTGATAGCTTGGGGCAACGGAGTAGCCAATCTCAACCGTGCGGTGAGCATCAGGAACCGATTTAAAGCCGCCAAACCCAACTAACACCCGCTCAGGCTGAAAGAGAAGCAGATACGGCAGCCACGGATGCCAAATCTCTGAAGCCTGCATACTGTTAAGGCTGTATTGAAGTGCCCCCTCGAAAGGTAAATAGCGATTGGCAACCTGAAATCCGTAAGCAGCTTGAAACGCATCAGGCCCCTCAATCAGCTTCTCAAGGTGTTCAGCAGAGCAAGGAACAATTTCGATATCCATCACTCAGACTTCCTCACGTTGCTAGGCTACTGCACCAATTGCATTGAACGATTTTCCACAAAACGCCAATTATTAACTCGAAAGTATTAACTCGATAGTTCCGTGTTTTGGCTTTCGCAGGGTATCTAAGAGCGAGGGTCAATGTTGCCGTCTCTCAAGCAAATAGCAAGCGAATAGAAGACAGGATAAGGCTACCGGAGCCGGTGTAATTCAGTAAAGATTTACTACAGTTTGCCTAGCCCATCCTGCGTCTTCTATTTGTCCTGATGGCTCTATGCCTCGACCTTGACTCCGCGCCAAAAAGCCACATAACCCTCGATGTTCTTTGCGGCATCCTTCGCTTGCGGGTAGTACCAGGCAGCGTCTTTGTTTTCCTGTCCGTTTACTTCGATCGTGTAATAGCTGGCAGTGCCTTTCCAGGGACAGGTAGTGTGGGTGTTGCTCGACTTGAAGTATTCGGACTTAATCGCGTCGGGTGGAAAGTAAAAGTTGCCTTCTACCTTTTCGCAGCGATCGCTTTCCGCTAAAACTGAACCATTCCAAATTGCCTTGGGCATAATCTTAAACTCCTTTCGCTCAAACTTTTCCCGTTATTGCTTTGGCTGTATGTATTGCTTTGGCTGTATCTATTGTGCCAAGTCTATTGCGCTGCTGGGGCATCTCAATTGTCAATCTTGATGTGCAGCTGAGTTTCTGTCTACATTTCTCGCCGATTATAGGAGATTAAAGAGAAGCTAGGGAAACGATGTCCCAGGAGGGTGATGACGATGACAGCTGCTGCAATACAACCCACATTTCAAGACCGATTTGACTACAGCAAGGCTTCTGCTCTGCCTGACATTTGGGCAATTGTCACCCAGTCGCCCGATGTTGCTCGAACGATCGCACTGCGAGATCCCCATGGCAAGCTTGCGATCGAGTTAACCTATGGGGAACTGTATCAGCAGATTCAGTGGTTTGCGGCAGGGTTACAGTCTTTAGGAATTCAGTCTCGCGATCATATCGCGCTGTTCTCGGATAATAGTCCACGCTGGCTAGTTGCTGATCAAGGCATGATGCTAGCAGGGGTGGTGAATGCCGTTCGGGGGGCACAAGCCGATCGCGAAGAACTCCTTTTTATCCTGGAACATAGCGACAGCGTTGCGCTGGTCGTGCAGGACAAAGAGACGCTAGGCAAAATTGCGGCAGGATTCCCAGATTTGCCTTTGCGGTTTGTGATTGTGCTGTCCGACGAAACGCTTGAGCTGGAAAATCTGCGGGTGATTCCGTTCAGTGAAGTGATCGAAATGGGCAAATCCCATCCGCTTCAGCCCGTTGCCCTAAGTCGTGATATGACGGCAACCCTGATGTACACCTCTGGCACATCCGGTCAGCCAAAGGGAGTCATGCTCAGCCATCACAATCTCTTGTCGCAGGTGATGGGAGCCTATCAGGTCGCGCAGCCCCAACCCGGCGAACGAGTCCTCAGCATTCTTCCGATCTGGCACTGCTACGAGCGCACCTTTGAGTATTTCGTGCTGTCTCACGGCTGCACTCAGACCTACACCAGCATCCGCACCGTTAAAAAAGACTTAAAAGATGTGAAGCCCCATTACATGGTCGGGGTACCGCGTCTGTGGGAATCGATCTACGAAGGCGTGCAAAAGCAATTTCGCGAACAGCCGATCAAAAAGCAAAATCTGGTCAAGTTTTTCCTGGAGAAAAGCGATCGCTTCATCCGTGCCCGCCGCCTTGTGCAGGGCTTGTGTCTCGACAATCTGAAGCCTTCCATAGGAGAAAAGCTAAAAGCTTCACTGCAAATGGCAGCTCTCTGGGTCGTGCATCAAGCAGGCGATCGACTCGTGTACCGTAAAATTCGGGAGGCAACGGGTGGCGAAGTCAACTTCCTGGTAAGTGGCGGAGGATCGATCGCTGAACACCTGGAGGACTTCTACGAAATTATTGGCGTTACGATCCTGGGCGGCTACGGGCTGACGGAGACTTCACCGATTACCCATGTGCGTCGTCCCTGGCGCAATCTGCGCAGCGCAGACGGAGAACCGCTTCCCCATACCGAAACTCGCATTGTTGATCCGGAAACGCGCCACATCCTGCCGATCGGTCAACAGGGCTTGGTGCTCATTCGTGGACATCAGGTGATGCAGGGCTACTACAAAAATCCCCAGGCAACGGCAAAGGCGATCGACTCAGAAGGCTGGTTCGACACGGGCGATCTGGGTGTGGTCACAGAGTTTGACGATTTGATTATCACCGGACGCGCTAAAGATACGATCGTCCTCACGAACGGCGAGAATATTGAGCCACAGCCGATCGAGGATGTTTGTCTTCGCAGTCCTTATATCGACCAGATGATGCTGGTCGGACAGGATCAAAAAGTCCTGGGTGCGCTGATCGTGCCCAACCTGGACGCACTGCATCTGTGGGCAGTCAATCAAAATCTCGCGCTCAAGCTTCCGAGTGAATCCCCTACAAGCGGAGGCGAACCGATGCGAAACAGCTCTCCAGAAGGGGTAATCGATCTCGACAGCAAACCTGTGCAGGAACTCTTCCGGCAGGAACTCAACCGCGAAGTCAAAAATCGCCCCGGCTATCGAGCAGACGATCGCATCGGACCCTTCCGCCTGCTGTTGGAACCTTTCACGATCGAAAACGGAATGCTAACCCAAACGCTCAAAATTCGCCGAAACGTGGTGGTCGATCGCTATCGTAAGACGATCGACGAGATGTTCGTTTAATTGCCACCCATGGCATCAGTGGGTCTGTATCTTGATTGGCTAAGCAGCTAGTCGAAACGGCAGCTCGAGTGCCTCAGGATCGATGTATTGAGTGATTGCATCAACGCAGGGGGTTAGATTTTCGATTTTGTTGAGTCGTCGAAACAGACCGCTCAGCAGCAAATCGAGCAAGTCTTGATGATAGGCATCGATTTGATTGTTGTCAGACGACCAATATCTGGGATCAAAGCCCCATTTCCAGATATTCAGCAATCGGGCAGGGGGAGCTTGTTGGAAAGTGGAAGTGGCAATCGCTTTTATTGCGTCGCCTAATCCTTGCCGCAGGTCGGCTTCTGCGGTTTCCAGATTGTCTGTTAGCGATCGCAGCAGCAGCAAATGTTTTGCCAGTATCGAAGCTGAAAACGGAGCGATTTCTGACACAATCATGTCGCCTGAGGCATCGATCGATCGCCATTGGCACTCAATCACATTGATCAGCGTATTGACCTCGCTAGGCTGGCTCCAATCTACTTGACCCCGAAAAAACGGCTCTTCGTATCCAGCGACCAGCCCTTGAAAGTACAGCGGAATTTTTTTGCCAGACTGAAGACTCGTCTGAAGAATTTTGTGCAGTGCAACTTCGAGCGTTTCGACGGGCCAGCCCAGATTCCGACAGAGGAAGAATTTCAGGCGATCGGGCTGCGATAGCGCAAGCGCGTTCAACAGCAGATGGACTGCTTCACCCACATTCTGACCAACTACATAGCGGTGCGGCGCATGAACTTTGACAATTGCATCCTGCTGAAGTTTCTGGTCAAAGTACTCGCAGAACGAGCTGTTGTCCAGCATATGGGTAAACCGCACCATTCCGTAGCAGGTATGCCCTTCTCGCGATGCCTTAGCAAACTGCCACTCCGTCATTTTTTTGGTGGCGGCGTAAACTTCAGCCGTGTAATATCGCGATCCCTTCCCGGTTGAAGAATAAATGCAGTGTTTAACGCCATATCGTTCACAGAGCTGAATGATATTTTGTGAACCGCAAATATTTGTCGTCACCGTTTCACGGATTTGCTTTTCTGCCAGCCAGGGAAGCCGCTGAGCCGCTAGGTGAAACACCACTTCAGGACGCTCGGCTGCAAAAATTGCTTCTAAGTCAATCAGGTTGCGAATGTCAGCCACGTAGTAAACCACCGGAACTTCAGTGGCGATCGCGTGCTCCGGCTCAGTGCTGACCAAGCATCTAGCCTTGCGAGCATGGTCTACAGAAATAATCTTTTTTGCACCCAGGCCCGTCAGTTTTTGAATTAACGCGCCACCGACACATCCCTCACCCCCCGTCACCAGCACCGTTTTTCTCGTTAGCCGCTCGCGCACTTCTGCCTCATACAGATAAATGTTGCGCTGCCACACTTCTGCAAAGGGATCACCTTGCAGCATGCCATCGGCTTGGTATGCCTTAATGAGCTGGGCAGTTAGGCTTTGTAGCGTAGCGATCGTTTCTGGCTCCTGTGGCTCTGGCGACCCGGGCGGCACCAGTTCTTGAATCGCTGAGATAATTGCGGCTTTGCTGAGTGGGCTGATTGAGTGGTTCATAACATAAGCTCCCGGGCGATTGCACTGAACTAAAGCAAAGTTAAGAGTTAGTCGTGATATTGATGGCTAAGACTTTCCCGACTGCCTTGTTTTCTCAGCTCAAAGAGGTGTTGTAAATGCCTTCTTAACCAGGCTAGGGTTAACGCTAGCCTCATCAGCAGTCCGGCTGAAATCACTGAAAGTGCACGTCACGTCATACTTAGTAAATGACTTAACCCTGCTGTGAAGCCGTAGCGAAGAAACACTAACCCCTTTGTATCTGGTTCTAAATTTTTCTGTCGAGAGACTTCATCGAGATTTCATTCAGCTCAGGTACAGTTGCAGCCCAGCCCCTCGTAATTCATGGCTCCTGCAGAACCTTTTGAAGCTCTCATCTAGAAAAGATTTCAGTAGTCTCACGACTTCGGTGTGCGATTTTACACTAGAAATTTAGAACAGGACGCAGATCAGAATTTGGAATGGTTTCAGTCTGAAAAATTATTCAGGTTGGGTGTTTTCTACAGCTTTACGAAAACTTATCCTTCTTGTGGTTCCTCTGCTAGAGAACAAGCTGGAAGTCCTGCCGCATCGGTGTCCTGCTTCCTTCCTTGTCATTCGTGGAGGACAATGCAAAATTAAGATTGCAGAATAAGAGACAGGGCTTTCAGGACGGGCGGCGGCAACCAGGCTTGACCAACAAGTACCTGAGAAATTACGTGATTCATCTCCTGATTGATGCGCTTCTAGAGGATCGGCTTGGTGGTTTTACCCAAAGTTTTCACTAAGCGTCCATTCTCATAGAAAATAAACAATGGGCTGTTGTCACAGGAAGGACTGACGGCACAGCCGCTCTAGCGTAAAAGCTTGTTGAAAAACCTACTCTCCTAGCCTGCGTTCATGGAAATCTCCAAACCCCATCTGCTTCTAAAACGAGTTATTAATGTGAAGGTGGTCGTCACGCCGCGCTGGAAGGAAGATACCCAACAGCAATTGCAAGCCCAGATCAATCAGCTAGATGGTCAGCTTCAGCAATTGGAGATTGACGGGCAGCGGACGATCGGTGAAATTCAGCGACAAAGCACTAACCCTTCTGACCCGGTTGTGGTGCAGCAGGTGAATAACGTGCAGGTGCAAATCAATCAGCGGCGCAGCGACCTGCTCGGTAAGAAAAACCAGATTTTGCAGCAACTTCAGCAGGTGCAATTGCTCGATCTGGATCAGGAAGTCAGCACCGGACAAATTGAGGGCTTTTTCCGCGTTGAAACGGGCGACAACCTGATCCGCAAAATGCAGGTTGAACTGCTGCTGCGCGACGGCATTGTTGAGGAAATTCGCGGAGACGTATAGCCATGATTAACGAAATTTTTATGCCTGCCCTCAGTTCGACGATGACGGAAGGCAAGATTGTGTCCTGGGTAAAATCCCCTGGCGACAAGATCGAAAAAGGCGAAACCGTGGTGATTGTCGAGTCAGATAAGGCAGACATGGACGTGGAATCGTTCTATGAGGGCTTCCTTGCTACGATCGTTGTCCCGGCAGGAGAGTCAGCCGCCGTCGGAGCTGCGATCGCCCTGGTTGCAGAAACCGAAGCGGAAATCGAACTGGCAAAACAGCAAGGATCAGCAAACGCTGCTCCGGCTGAAGCCACGGCAGATGCTCCGGCGCAAATGGCAGCAGCAACCGCAGTTTCTCCTGCACCGCTGGAAGCTGCAAACGGCAACGGTACGCCCAGCCGCAACGGACGCACGATCGCCTCACCCCGCGCCCGCAAACTTGCCAAGGAACTCAAGATCGACCTGGCAGGACTGCAAGGCAGCGGACCCTATGGGCGGATTGTGGCAGAAGATATCGAAGCGGCAGCCGGGAAAACGTCTGCTCCGGTTCCTCCGGCTCCCCCAGTTTCCCCTGTACCTGTCGCTCCTGCACCCGTGGCTCCTGCACCCATGGCTCCGCCCGCACCCGCTGCCGCCAAAGCTTCGATCGTGCCCCCCGCTCCTGTCGCTCCTGCTGCGCCCGGCCAGGTTGTGCCGCTGAACACGCTGCAAAATGCTGTGGTGCGAAACATGATGGCAAGCCTGCAAGTGCCCGTTTTCCGGGTCGGCTACACCATCACAACAGACAATTTAGACAAGCTCTATAAGCAGGTGAAATCGAAGGGCGTTACTATGACGGCTCTGCTGGCAAAAGCGGTTGCTGTCACGCTGCAAAAGCACCCGATCATGACTGCCTTTTACACCGAGCAGGGTATCAACTATCGCTCATCGATCAACGTCGCGATCGCAGTGGCAATGGCCGATGGTGGACTGATTACCCCCGTGCTGCAAAACGCCGATCAGCTTGACCTCTACTCGCTGTCGCGGATGTGGAAAGATCTGGTCGATCGCTCGCGCTCAAAGCAGCTTCAGCCCGACGAATACAGCACAGGCGGCTTCACGATCTCTAATCTGGGGATGTTTGGGGTCGATCGCTTTGATGCCATCTTGCCACCCGGACAGGGAGCAATTTTGGCAGTGGGGGCTTCTCGTCCACAAATGGTCGCTACATCGGATGGACTATTTGGCATGAAGACGCAAATGCAGGTTAATCTAACGTGTGATCACCGGATTATCTACGGCGCACACGCAGCCGCATTCCTGCAAGACCTGGCAAAGCTAATCGAAACTAATCCGCAGTCGTTGACGCTGTAGGACGATCGAATGGTTAGCAATCGGTCACACCGATCGGTTAACCAATCAATCAGCAGATCATTGAACAATCAGTTAATCAATAACAAACCGAGGGGCAGCCGCCCCTTTTTTGCGGCAAAAATTGCAGAGCGAAGTAGCCATCCTGAACTGACCTCCGCTATCCCGCAGCCTCTTCTCCCACTCGATTGAATTGAGGAGGCAAAGGGGAGCAGGACGAGAAGTCCGTGGAACTCAAGGCTGCTCTATCGTTCTGGGAGCGGGATCAAGAAGGAAAGCTAGCATTCTTGCAGGCGGTCTAAAAAAGTTTCTTCTGAAAATATGCTGAGCAGATCAAGAGTTCAAGTTTCAAACTTTACCTGGAACTTGTAGAGAGAATCCGGTTTTCGTCAGACTCCAATCGCTCCTGGAGGAAAGCTAATCAAGAGTCGTTTTAAGCAAATGGAGATTTGCTGTGCTTTCTAAAATTCAGATACAGGCAATTGCTGCAATGGTTTTTGCACTGCCCTTGGTGGCGATCGGTGCCAAAAGTGCTCTGGCAGAAGACGTGCAGTTTACGCTAAACAACGCTACCAGCTACACCTTGATGGAATTTTACGCGTCTCCAACCGATGTGGAGAACTGGGAGGAAGATATTCTGGGGCTTGATGTCCTGGGGTCAGGAAAAAGCATAATAGTGACGATCGCCGACGATCGCACTCAGTGCGAATACGACATTGAGGGCGTGTTTGAGGACGGCGAATCGATTGAACAGGCTGCGGTTAATTTGTGTGATCTAAATGGCGGCATGTATCAGTTCAGTGAGTAGCGAAATTCTTTAATTGGACGCTTTTAAGGATAGGGTGGCATTGCTCACCTTACTTTTTGATTTGTCGCTTTATTTTTTACAGAAGATTACCGTCTTCCGCCCGATCGCAACTGCCGCAGATAGTTTCCCGGATCCTGCGCCACCCAGCCTAAATCAGAATTCGATCGCACTTCAAAGGTGAGGTAAGGTTGGCTTTGCCCCGAATTGCTTCCCGAATTGCCGACTGAGCTACCGCTCGAATACCCCACCGTACCGATCGTCGTACCTACGCGAACCGTCTGACCAACGCGCACATTCATCCTTTGCAGATGAGCGTATCGGGTCTGAAGTCCCTGGCTGTGATTAATCACCACCAGATTTCCATAGCCTGCCTGATTTCCCGCAAAGGCGATCGTCCCGGATCCTGCCGCATAAACCGGGGTCCCCACTGCCGCTTCCAAATTCACGCCGCTCTGAAATACCACCCTGCCGCTTGCCGGATTAAGCTGCCACCCATAGCGAGTCAAAATTGGCGCAACCGATGGCAGAGGATAGCGATCGATCGGGCTATTGGCAGTGGTCGGAGCCGGATTAGGCGACCAGTTGACCCCCGGTACAAAGACAGTCCTGGGAGCAGTCTGGCAGCCATTAATTTCAAACAAAACATCCGGACGCACGTTGTAGCGTCTGGCAAGGTTCCGCAGGCTGGTTCCGGTAGGCACATCAACCCGAATACCGTTGTAGGGCGGAATCACAATTTCGGTTCCAACAGGGGCAGAGCCGCTCCGCAGGCGGGGATTAAAGCCGATCAGCGTCGCCGGAATCAGGTTATATCGGGCAGCAATGCTCTCTAGCGTTTCGCCGGACTGGATGCGATGGCGGTTGAGCTGCGATAGGGCAGGGGCAGGACAGGTCGAAACAGAAGGGGTGGGAACGGTCAAGGTTTGAGCTTTCACAGGCTGAGTTAACGTATCCCCCCCACTGAGCCACCCGGTGAGAAAAATACCGATCGAGCTGATGCAAAGCACTTCCTCCCGCAAGGGAATCGGTCGCTTCGCTGTTCCCCTAAGGGGTAATCGCTTGGCGCAGTCCCAGGAGAATTGCAGCCCGATCGCCAACCAATTCTTAAAAAACAAGACACCCACCAAAGTTTCTTATCCTTCTACACAAGCTTGACTCAATTCTGACAAATTCTGCTTATGGTTGCGGCTAGCTGAATTGCCATTACCAATTCCCAAGCGATTCTGGTTAGTATTGGGGGAGAATATGAGCCGTGCGGATTGCGAAACAGCGAAATATGGGCTTGTCAATGAAGAACGTGGGATTTTATGCCGTCTTGCTGGCGATCGGGGGCAGTGCAGGCTGGGCAAGTGCCTACTATATGCGATCGGTCACTCGTCCGACTGAACCTACTGCATCCCCAGCACCAACCCATTCCCCTGTGCTGTTTCAGGAAACTCAGGCAGTCGCTCAGGTTCCCCTGCCGATTGGCAGCAATCAAAACTTCATTGCCGATGCTGTGCAAAAGGTGGGTCCTGCCGTGGTGCGGATTGACTCTGAACGATCGGTCGAGTCTCAGCTTCCTGACGCGCTGCAAAACCCCTTCTTCAAACGATTCTTTGGCGAAGACGTTCCCATCCCGCCTCAGGATCGGATTGAACAGGGCACGGGGTCGGGCTTTATCGTCAGCCAAGACGGGCGAGTGATTACCAATGCCCATGTGGTTGAAGGGGCAAGCACCGTAAAAGTCACTCTGAAAGACGGACGCACGCTTGACGGCAAAGTGGTGGGCATCGATCCGGTCACTGACGTTGCAGCCATTAAAATCAATGCGGCAAGCCTACCTACGGTGACGCTGGGCAAGTCAGAAACCCTGATTCCGGGACAGTGGGCGATCGCCATTGGCAACCCGCTGGGTTTAGACAATACGGTGACAGCAGGCATTATCAGCGCAACGGGGCGATCGAGTTCTCAAGTGGGCATTCCCGATCGGCGCGTTCGATTTATTCAGACTGATGCGGCAATCAATCCGGGTAATTCTGGCGGACCCTTGCTCAACGATCGCGGCGAAGTAATTGGCATCAATACTGCAATTCGAGCAAACGCGCAGGGCTTGGGGTTTGCAATTCCGATCGAAACAGGCTGGCGCATTGCTCAGCAGCTATTTGACAAAGGACAGGCTCAGCACCCCTATTTGGGGATTCAAATGGTGGATCTCACATCAGATCTACGCGATCGGATTAACGAAGACCCAGAACTCAATCTAAAAATTAGCGATACGCAGGGCGTTATGATTATTCAGGTCGTGAAAAGCGCCCCTGCTGAGACAGCAGGAATCCGTCCGGGCGACGTGATCCTTAAAGTGAACAATGTACCCGTTGCCACATCTTCAGACGTGCAGCAACAAATCGAGACCAGTCAAGTCGGCGGCTCTGTCTCGGTTGAGGTCAAGCGTGGCAATGAAACAAAAACTATTCAGGTTCGCCCGATCGCCTTTCCGAACCCATGAAAATTGGGTCTTGCCTTAGTCTTCGAGGTCAAGTCCCATCGAAATTGAGCCTTTGATGCTGGCTTCTAGCTCCATGCGCTGTTCCATACGCCGCAGGAAGTACCCAGTCATCATTGCCGATGCCAGCAGACCTGCGAGGTTGTCGCGATCGGTTGTGACCTGCACGTTGAAGGCTTCCGAAGGCAGAACGCCAACTAAGCCCTGGACGTTTTGAGAAATAATCTGCTTAATTTCTGGGCTAACCGATCGAGCGACTCGCGCCAGAACCTCAGGAGATTGGTGCTGAAGGTACTTCAACAGTTGATTCGCCTGACCCTCTCCAGTATCACTACCGAAGAACTCAAAATCGTCAGGGTTAAACACCATAGCAAGCCTCAATTTTAAGTTACAACTGTTTGAACATTTATTGCGGTCTTGTCGATCTATTGTGCCATTGTTACCTGCTCCTGTGCCTAGTAGTCTTAAGGTAGCATTTTCGATTTGCTAAGTCCTGCCGGAAGAAATACGGATCTGGAGAGGGGCCGGAAGCAGAAGGGGCCGGAAGCAGAGGGAGCCAAGAATCAAAGAGAGTCGGAGAGCGGGGGCAACTGGTCGACCTGAAAATACTGATAAAACTTGTCCGTGACTTGAAGCCAATAAGATCTGCCGTCGGACTGTCTCCGCTTCCGCACAAAGCCCAGCTCCACTAATTCCTGAACGTGCTGATAAGCACCTGAACCTCGCAGTTCGACCAAATCGGGCTGACTGATAGAACCTTTGAGGGCGATCGCCGCCAGGGTTCGCAGTGCCCCCCGCCCTAAATCAACCGGAATCAGCGTTTGCACCAAACCTTGATAAGCTTCCCGGAGCTGAAGACAGTATCCGTCTGGCGTTTCAACCACTTCCAGCGCACTGTCTCGATGGGCGTAGTCCGCCATTAGCTCAATCATGCCTTCCTGGATCTGTGCTCGATCGCACCCAGAATATTCTGCGATTTTGGCAATCGTTAGGGGTTGAGCTTTCAGGTAGAGAATCGCTTCTATTTGTGCAGCAAGGCGAGGCATTCTGGCGCAAGGAGAAACAGATTTTGCCTGATGAGTATAGCGGATTCTGGCAAGAGGGTGAGTGAGGGGATAGGAAGGGGAAGGGTGAAGGGATAAATGAGCAAATGAAATTGTGCCCTAACCAAAACTGACTCGGAGGGTAAAAGATAAAAGATATAGAGAGGATGGCTAGTGTTTTGAGTGGTGAATTAGTCGAGATTGCGTCCGGTGAGTTCGACGAAGATGTCTTCCAGGTTAGAGGGGCGAATCATCATCCCTGTTTTGTCGGGCTGGTGTTCTAGATAAGTTTTCGCTTCGTCCAGCGTCGGGAAAAACTGATAGTCCCAGCGATCGCCATTTTGCTTCATCACCAGTCCTTCCCCGTGTCGCTGTCGCAGTTCTTCTAACGTACCCAGCTCGATCAGCTTGCCGCTGTCCATAATGCCAATGCGATCGCACAAATACTCGACTTCCTCCATATAGTGCGTGGTGAGCAGCATTGTCATGCCCTGCTGATTTAGTCCTTTGATGATTTCCCAGAGACGGCGGCGCGTTTGCGGGTCGAGTCCAACCGTGGGTTCATCCAGAAATAAAATTTGCGGCTCGTGCAGCAGTGCCCTGGCAATTTGCAGTCTGCGCTTCATTCCACCTGATAGCGTTTTTACCATCGCATCACGGCGATCGGCTAACTCCACGTAGTCCAGCCAGCGGCTGATTTCCTGCCTGCGTTTTGCCGGAGACAAATGGTGCATGCGCGCATGAAATTCCATGTTTTCCCAGACGGTCAAATCTTGATCAACGCTGAGCTGTTGCAGCACCACGCCAATCTGTTTCTTCACGCCAAAGGGCTGCCGCACCACATCATAGCCCGCCACCACAATATCGCCTTGAGTGGGCTGCGTCAGGGTGGTCAGCATCCGAATCGTCGTGGACTTCCCGGCTCCGTTGGGGCCGAGCAAGCCGAAAATTTCGCCAGGTGCGATCGTCAAAGACAAATCGTTCACCACCTGAACGTTGTTGTAGACCTTATAAACACTATGGAGTGCAACCGCCGCCGTCATAATTGAACCATCGGGAATGAACAGTTTTGATCTTATCGTTCCATTAGCTTTACACACTTGGACGATCGCGCCTTCAAAGAGCTACGCCGCTTGAATAAACCATGAGGCAAACGACTGAAACTGGAGCCGTGAAGGGTGCGAACCGTAAGGTAAACTATTGTTTAGAGATTTCCAGCAAAACTTCCCCTAAGCTCTAGCAAGCACTCCCTCCTGGAGTGCCCCTTATCCTCTCACCCCCCTATCTTCCCACCCCTTCACCCCTCTCCCTCACATGGTCAGCACCGATCGCAAACCCATCCTGCTCGATTTTGAAAAGCCCCTGGTAGAACTGGACGCACGAATTGCCCAGATTCGGGAACTGGCAGAAGAAAATGATGTCGATGTGTCTGATCAGATTCTTCAGCTTGAGGCACGAGCGGTGCAGCTTCGGCAGGAAATTTTTAGCAGTCTAACTCCCGCCCAGCGGCTTCAGGTGGCACGTCATCCCCGTCGTCCCAGTACGCTGGACTACATTCAGGCAATCAGCGATGAGTGGATGGAGCTACATGGCGATCGAACCACAGGCAGCGACGATCGCGCACTGGTAGGCGGCATTGCTCGCTTAGAAGGTCGTCCGGTAGTGATGCTGGGACACCAGAAAGGGCGTGACACCAAAGATAACGTCAGCCGCAACTTTGGCATGGCGTCTCCAGGCGGCTACCGCAAAGCACTGCGCCTGATGGATCACGCCAATCGATTTGGAATGCCGATTATTACTTTTATCGATACGCCTGGAGCTTATGCAGGCTTAGAAGCGGAACGGCTGGGACAGGGAGAAGCGATCGCCGTCAATTTGCGAGAAATGTTTCGCCTGGAAGTGCCGATCGTTTGTACAGTGATTGGCGAAGGCGGATCAGGTGGTGCGCTGGGCATTGGCGTGGGCGATCGGCTCATGATGTTTGAGCATTCGGTCTATACCGTTGCCAGTCCTGAAGCCTGCGCGGCGATTCTCTGGAAAGATGCCAGCAAAGCTCCCCAAGCAGCTGAAGCGTTGAAGATTACCGCAGCAGATCTGAAGGCACTCGGCATTCTAGATGTAATTTTGCCGGAACCGATCGGGGGAGCGCATTCTGCCCCGCTTGCTGCCGCTGCCACACTGAAGCATGCTCTGCTGGATAATCTCCAAACACTAAGCCAAATGACCCCGCATCAGCGACGTGAACTCCGCTATCAAAAGTTTCGCCAAATTGGTCAATTTCAGGAATCGGCTTAATTTGTCTAATGCGATCAATGCTCAACCTGAATTAGCACAATTCCTGAGCCTTGCTCTAGCACTTAGCTGAGGCAAAACTGTGAAACATATCAGGAAATTTATCGGACGAAAGTTGCTCGACCTGGAATTGCACT
>NZ_JACJOR010000417.1:0-7864 GCF_014695615.1 Leptolyngbya sp. FACHB-711 | reverse complement strand
AAGCGCGCAGCAAGCGGTCTTGTGTCAGCACCCGTTCAATATCCAGCATTTGCTTATCCCATTTCTGCCTTCTATTCTTGCTTATTTCCCGACAAGTCTATTACCTGATGCGTATGATCCAGAAACGACACCGGAAGTTGGAGAGTTGGATGAATTAGAAACTTTTGTTGGCTCAAAAAAACAAAATCTGGCTGTGGACTGCAGTTGACCACTTTCAGCAGGGCATTTTAGGGTGGGTCGTAGGCGATCATAGTGCCGAAACGTTTGCACCGTTGTGGGCTATCGTTAAGCGTTGGCAGTGCTACTTTTATGTGACTGATGGATGGTCTGTTTACCCTGGATTGATTTCCCCAGGCGATCAAATTGTGAGCAAAACCTACATGACCAGAGTGGAGGGAGAGAACACCCGCCTGCGCCATTATCTAGCTCGGTTACACCGCAAGACGTTGTGTTATTCCAAATCCGTAGCGATGCTGAAGCACTCGATTCGATTGCTACTGCACTACCTCAAGTTTGGAGACGTGCCCGTTCCACCTTAAATCATATTCCTGTTCAGCAACGCCACAAATTCCTCATTGTCCCAAGCGTTGATCTGTCCGGGGCGCGGAATGAAGGGAGCATCAGGAAACTTCTCCTTCAGTTCGGGCAGGATGACTCCATTGGGACCGTCCTCAAAGCTAGTGCTCAAAACAGTAGGCAGGTTGAAAAACTCGGCTACACTTGCTAGCGCTAGCACATTATTTTTGAAGTCGGCGGCACCAATATCACGCACAAGCGAGAACAGTCCAGTTTGGTGATCCACCAGTAGAACCGCAGCATTATTCTTATCTAGACGATTGTACTTGAATGTAGACATTAGGTAATTCTCCTATTTGAGTGATTGGTGAATGAGGAATTGCAGAATGAAATCAAAAGCTAAACATCTCTGCTTGTGCTTTTAAGTGAAACGTCTGTTTACCCTCAAGGGTTGATGACGTAAGCGATCGCGCCATGAACTAAGTCTGCAAGACAACGCCAAATTTCATCACTTAAGCTCCGCAAGTTAAGCACAGAGTTAAGATTTTCGTGTCACGTGCCCAAAGAGCATTCGCCCAGTTGCACCTTGAATATTCATGCCTTCAAGCATGAAACCGTGCAATTTGCTTGCTCAATCCATTTGCATGACTGTTTGCACAAATTCAATATAGGTGGTCGCCTTCAAGCTGTCGCCTACAGCAAGTTAAATTCTTTACAGTGCAAATTGATAGAGTAACCATGCCATCGCAGAGTAGAAGGCTGGCTCTAACTTAAGTTAGAGTCCGAATTTGATCGAAAGTACATTCATACAACCGATCGACCATCAATGTCTGAATGCAAAATCCGGTAGCGATGTCCCAGACCTTTGATGTGGGCGAGACCTGTTTGCCCCCGGATGAAGCGGCTGTCACTACGAGCTATTGCCGTGAACCGACGACAGACCCTGGCTGCCTCAACGCTTCAGCAATACAGCTCTCGATTCCGAGGCAGCCTGCGGGAGATCTTGAATCTGAAGCCCTAGTCCCCTAAGGGACAGCAATTTTTCAGGCACTACTCGACTATTGAGAAGCGCCTGCTGCTGTTCCTCAACAATGAGACGGTGCCGCCGACCAATCATTCCAGTGAACAGGCAATGCGCTGGAGCGTGGTTTTTCGCAAGGTCACCCATGGCTTTTGCTCCGATTGGGGTGCGGAGTTGTTCGCCCAGGTGTGGTCGTTGGTGAATACGGCTCGCCGTCAGAGTATCTCTGCCTTCCAGGCTATTCCCCATGCCCTTGCCTCACACCAGTCTGAGTGGCTACTGAGTTGAGCAATTACAAGTCAGGATATAAAGACCTATACAAGGAGCTTTATATCCTGAAGTTTGGCAAGCGATATACTTTGGAAAACGGATGACAGTCCTTCATCAGGGAGCATTCAATGATTACCCTGCCTGGAATTACTATCCACAGCAAAATCTATGAGAGCTTAGCTTCTTTGGTGTATCGGGGCATCAGAGAGCAAGATAACTGTGCAGTGATTGCCAAAGTTCTCAAGCAGGATTATCCCTCTCCTCAGGATTTAACTCGCTATCGGCAGGAGTATGAAATTACTCGCTTTCTCAACATTGAAGGCGTAGTCAAGGCATACAGCCAGCAAGACTACCAGCGCACGCTGGTTCTTCTTTTGGAAGACTTTGGTGGAGAGTCTTTAGAATGCTGGATGCGGCAACAATTAGGCTTCTCTCCCATGCCGCTGTCGGTTTTTTTGAATATGGCGATCGCCATTACGGATACTCTAGGCAAAATCCATGCGGCTCATGTCATCCATAAAGACATTAATCCTGGCAACATTGTCTTTAATCCGAGGACTGGCGTGGTCAAAATCATTGATTTTGGCATTGCCACTCGCTTCAGTCGTACCAATCCTACATTCAAAAGTCTCCATCTTCTAGAAGGAACCCCCGCCTATTTGTCGCCAGAGCAAACCGGACGAATGAACCGGATGCTCGACTATCGCACCGACTTTTATTCACTGGGTGCAACCTTCTACGAACTGTTGACGGGACAATTGCCGTTTCCCACTAGTGATCTCCTAGAGCTAGTCCACTGCCACATTGCCAGACCGCCGGCTCCCCCGCATGAATTGAACGCAACGATTCCCCAACCTGTTTCAGATCTGATTTTGAAACTGATGGCAAAGAATGCGGAGGATCGCTATCAAAGTGCTTGGGGCATCAAAGCAGATTTAGAACGCTGTGCCCAGCAACTGGCAGAAGTGGGTTTAATTGAACCTATGCCATTGGGTCTGCAAGATGTTTCTGAGCAGTTCCGCATTCCTCAAAAACTATATGGGCGAGAAGCGAAGATTGCAGCATTATTGGCGGCGTTTGACAGAGTGGCAGGGAATGAGGGAGTAGGGGAATGGGGAAGTGGGGGAGCAGAAGAAGACATTCCCCTACTACCGCATCGTGAAATGATGCTGGTCTCCGGTTATGCTGGCATCGGCAAAACGGCATTGGTGCAGGAACTCCATAAACCGGTCACAGCAAACCAAGGCTATTTCATCTCTGGCAAATTTGACCAATTTGGGCGCAATATTCCCTACAGCGCCATTGTGAATGCCTTGCAGAAGTTAGTGCAGCAACTCTTGAGCAAACCGGATGAGCAGATGGAAGTATGGCGATCGCGCCTGCTCACTGCTCTGGGCAGCAGCGGACAAATCATCATTGATGTCATCCCCGAAGTTGAGTTAATCATTGGCAAGCAGTCGCCTACACCCAAAGTTGGAGCAACAGAAGCACAGAATCGCTTCAATCTCACGTTTCAAAAATTTGTGCGGGCGTTTTGTGCAAAAGAGCATCCCCTAGTCATTTTCTTAGACGATCTACAGTGGATCGCTTCTGCGACTTTGAAGTTAATCGAACTCATCTTACTTGATGAGCAAATCCAGTATCTGTTTTTGATCGGAGCCTACCGAGATAACGAACTGACTCCAACGCATCCGTTGGTCTTAACGCTAGAGAGCATGCGAAACCAGGGAGCAGTACTTCAGGAAATCACCCTGACCCCCTTAACGCTGGAACCGTTGACTCAACTGGTGGCTGAGACATTACATCACAATCCTGATACCGTTCGTTCTTTAGCCCAAGTCGTGTTGTGCAAAACCGAGGGCAACCCTTTCTTTGTGGGTGAATTTTTGAAGCTGCTGCATAGCGAAAACCTGTTGACCTTTGATGCCCAACAGTTGAGTTGGCAGTGGAACCTAGCTGAGATTGAAGCTCAAGATATCACCGATAATGTGGTGGAGCTGCTGCTGCGTCAGTTGCAGAAATTGCCGGAAGCAACACAGCAAATTCTCTCCATCGCCGCTTGTGTTGGGTCGGAGTTTGATTTAGAAACGTTGGCGTTTAGCGCAGAGCGCAACTCCGAAGGAACCGTTTGCGAAAAATCACCGAAAGCAGTTTTCCAGGATTTATTAGAAGCAATACAAGCAGGATTAATTCAACCTCTGTCTGACTTGGACGAAGATTTGTTGGTTCAAGAGTATAAGTTTCTGCACGATCGCGTGCAGCAAGCGGCTTATGCTTTGATTGATGAATCGCAGAAACAGGTTGTGCATCTCCAAATCGGTGGCAATTTGCTCGAAAAAACTTCTCCAGAGCAACGCTCCGAGCGGCTGTTTGAAATCATCGATCATCTCAATCAAGGACTTGAGCTAGTCACTGCTCGATCAGAACGAACTGAAATTGCCAGATTGAACTTAAGGGCAGGTCAGAAAGCAAAGGCAGCAACGGCTTATGAAGCAGCTTTTAAGTATTTCACTATAGGGCTTAAACTCCTCAATTCAGAGAGTTGGCTCAGTGAGTATGACCTCACCTTAGCGCTGTACTCAGAAGCAGCAGAAGCGGCGTATCTCCAGGGTCACTTTGATGAGATGGAACAGTTGGTAGAAGTGGTACTCGCTCGTGCCAAAACAGTGGTTGACAAAGTGCAGGTTTACGATAGCAGAATTCAAGGATATTTGTCGCAGGGCAACTTGAAAGAAGTACTTAAAATTGGATTGCAAGTGTTGAAGCTCTTGGGAGTAATCTTACCAGAAAATCCAAGTGAGTTAGATGTTCGAGGCGGATTGGAGGAAACGGCTGCACGATTAGCTGAACGAGAAATTGAAGACTTGGTTAATTTACCAGAGATGACTGCACCAGAACCGCTAGCAGCAATGTCAATCCTAGGGAGTATAGGGGCTGCTGCATTCATAGTATCACCAGCACTATTCATGCTGATTACTTGCAAAACGGTAAATTTATCAATCAACTACGGTAATGCTATCTGGTCACCACTGTATTATACTGCCTACGGATTTGTTCTATGTGGAGTTGTTCAAGACATTGAACTCGGCTATAAATTTGGTCAATTGGCTCTTAGCTTAGCGGAACAATTGAATACCAAAAAAGGCAAGGCTAGAGCATTACAGTTATTTAGTGGCAATGTTATGCAATGGAAAGTACATCTTAAGGAGACGATACCACTGCTGATTGAGGCTTATCAGGAAGGAGTGGAAACCGGAGACTTTGAAAGTGCTGGTTATGCTGCCTATAACGTATGCTATAACTCGTTTTCTGCTGGAGAGGAACTCACCCAACTGGAACAAAAAACAGCAACCTATAGCAAAGCGACCAATCAAATCAGACGGAAAAGCCCCTCGAATTGGCTTGCAATAGTGTGGCAGACAATTCTTAATTTGTTAGATAGATCTGAGAATCCCAGTCGCTTAGTTGGTCGGGTTTGTAATGAAGAGGAGGCGTTATCACACGCTACTGCAGTTAAAGATAGAACTGTAATTCAAATACTCTATTTACACAAAGTCATGTTGTGTTATCTATTTGAAGAACACCATCAAGCTGTACAGACTGCTATTTTGGCAAGGCAACATTTTGAAGAGGTGTCAGCAATAATAAGTCTACCTATATTCTGTTTCTATCATTCGCTGGCGCTTTTGAGCCTATTGCTCGATGCTTCAAACTCTGAAAAATCAGCTTGGCTAAACTGCGTTAACACCAACCAAGAAAAAATGCAGAAATGGGCAGAACACGCCCCAATGAATTATTTACATAAATTTTATCTAGTCGAAGCAGAGAAAGCACGAGTCTTAAGGCAATTTCTTGAGGCTGAAGAGTTTTATGAACAGGCGATTCAAGGAGCCAGAGAAAATGAATATATCCAGGAAGAGGCGTTAGCATACGAATTGGCTGCAAAACATTATCTAGCGCGAGGTCGGGAAAAGATTGCTCAGATCTACATGAAAGAAGCACACTACTGCTATGAAAGATGGGGCGCAACTGCTAAAGTCAAAGATTTAGAAAAACGCTATCCACAACTACTCAATTCCAACCTGATTCGGCAATCGAACTCAATCTTGACCGCTAAAACGACCCTTCATCCGACTGCGGCGATCGATTTGGCTGCGGTAATGAAAGCAGCTCAAGCTCTTTCAGAAATAATCCATCTCGATCAATTGATCGCCACGTTAATGCAGGTGGTGATAGAAAATGCCGGAGCCGAAACAGGCGTTCTAGTGCTCCTAGAAGACGATCAACTCACTGTGGTGGCTCAGTGTAGTGGGAGTAGACAGTGCAACCTGGAAAAGATCGCTGTTACTGACTGTGCAACGATTCCTGTCCCCGTCATTTACTCAGTAGAACGTACTCAAGAAACTCTGGTGTTTGATGATGCAGTTAGTGAACCATCTTTTTTGACTGATCCTTATATTCAAAAGCAACAGACGCGATCGCTCCTGTGTATGCCAATTCTCAAGCAAAGTCAGATGATCGGCATCCTTTATCTGGAGAACAATCTCAGTACCGGAGTGTTTACCCGCGATCGCTTACAAGTCCTCAAACTGTTGATGGCTCAGGCAGCAATTTCACTGGAGAATGCTCGGTTATATGAACAGTTAGCAGACTATACCGAAACATTGGAAAGAAAGGTAGAAGAGCGAACTCAATCCCTACAGCAGGAAATCGCTGAACGTCTACAGACCGAAGCCGCATTGAGACAAAGTGAAGCGAATTATCGCAACCTGCTACAAACCGCGAATTCCGTTATCATTCGCTATGACACGCAAGGACGAATTCACTACATCAACGATTATGGAGTGAAATTGTTGGGCTATGAAGAACATCAGATTTTAGGGCGAACCCTATTTGAAACCATCATTCCAGACATCGAAACCTCTGGACGCGATGTCAAACCCCTTGTTCATAATTTACTTCGCAATCCTCAATCGTACCCGCAAAGCGAGGGTGAAAACCTGTGTCGAGACGGTCGACGAGTTTGGATGTCCTGGTCGAATCAAGCCATCTTCAATGAACAGGGAGAGGTCGTTGAAATCTTATCGGTGGGCAATGACACCACCCAGCGTAAACAAGCAGAAGAGGCTCTACAACGCAGTGAAGCTAAATTCCGAGCTATCTTTGCAAACTCCCAGGTTGGCATCTACCGCACCCGCATTGGTGATGGGTTAATTCTCAATGCCAATCAATGCTTTGCCAATCTGTATGGCTTTGACTCACCAGAGGAGATCATTGGGATTGAACACACCGCAGGCTACTATGTCAATCCCAGCGATCGCCAACAATTCCTTGAGTTGCTGAAGCGGGATGGGGAAGTGCGAAACTTTGAAGCCCAGGTGCGGAAACGAGATGGGACATTGTTTTGGGTACTTTTCTCTTCTTATCTGAATGCAGCCGATGGATACATCGAAGGGGTGGTTGTAGATATTAGCGATCGCAAACAGGCAGAAGCCGCGCTGCAAGCCTCTGAAGCAGAACTGCGAGCGCTCTTCTCAGCCATTCCCGATCCGCTGTGTGTTTACAATGCTGAAGGGCAAGTGATCGACGCAATCCCAGGAAATCCATCCTATGGAGAGGAGTATATAAAGGAATATATTGGTAAAACACTGCATCAACTCTATGCCAAGGAACAAGCTGATGAATTCCTGAATTATATTCAGCAGGTGGTGAAAACCCAACAAGTACTCACCGTTGAATACACTGAATGCCAGTGGATAGCTGGACGAGAAGTCTGGTTTTCGGCTCGCATTGCCCCGATTCGGCACGAACAGGTGATTTGGTTGGCGCGAGACATTACGCTGCAAAAGCAAGCAGAAGCAGCCTCAATTTTAGAGGAGCGCAACCGCATGGCACGCGAAATTCACGACACACTGGCTCAGTCGTTTACAGGCATTCTGGCTCAGGTCGGAGCTGCAAGCCAAGTGCTAACGGATGATGTAGAAGCAACTCAGGCACACCTAGAGCTGATCAAAGAATTGGCGCGAACTGGACTGACTGAAGCACGGCGATCGGTCG
>NZ_JACJOR010000416.1:0-2895 GCF_014695615.1 Leptolyngbya sp. FACHB-711 | reverse complement strand
TCCTCCAGGATATCAGGTGTTTGCTTCTACCTTCAGGTGAAATTCCCACGATCGAGGTGAGTCAATGAGTTTCGAGTAACTCAGTTGTTCCACCTGGAAGAAGGCAAAGAGCGTTTTCAAAAAATTGTCTTCATTGCTTTCAATAGAAGTGACTTATCTACTTCTTTTATCCTCGATCCTAGTCTTTGAGTCGTTCATGAGTCATTTCCCTGTTAATTATAGAAGGTGAAAATCATGAACCTCAACTTCGTTCGTTTCGGCTCGGTGATCATCGCAATAGTTGTTGCAGGGGTAATTGCTAGCCCCGCTGAAGCAGTTTCGCTTGTAGGTAAGCAGCTTAGTTTTGCTGGTGGTGCCAGAATTGATAATCTTGGCAACGGCTTAGACAGCACGCCTGGAGGTCAAATTCGGTTCAACTTTGGAGACTTCGCTGACACAACCTCTGGTACTGCGCTTGTAGTACCGTTTACAAGTGATCCTGCCTTTGGTGCTGGTCCACTGACACTTCTGGATCTAACCCTAAATCAGACGAGTGCAACGACATGGAGCCTGGCAACAGCTTCTGTCCCCAGCTTTATCAGTGGGCTGGCAACGGGAACTCCAGGAGCGTTTGATCTAACTCGCTTTGATCTATTCCAATTAGGTTCGGGTAATACATTGGCGTTTGAAGCACTTGTCGAAGGCGTCTTTAACCCACCTGGATTGCCTGGTCTTGGAGAGCTAACGACTCAGCAGGGAGCACTCTCGCTAACGGGGTCTTCGTTCTCCGCTGATATTACCGCAGTTCCTACTCCAGCTCTTTTGCCTGCTGCCCTCGGCTTTGGTGCGGCAATGCTGCGGAAGCGCAAGGGTGAGAAGGCTGAGAAGGAAGCGGCTAACGCAAAAGCTTAAGGGTGCGATCGTCTTTTTTGTTCAGGTCGTGCATTGAACCAATTAAGATTGTGTTCTCCAGTCATTTAGTTATTCGCTGAAATGCTTGTCTCGATTCCTTTCCATGCTTTAAGGGACTTACAGAATCTTCGAATTGAGCTTATCGATTGAAAGACGGCTGTAAGCCCCCGTCAAGCAGAACTATTGAGGAAAGTAAACTTCTTGTCCTGAACAACTTTTTGGTTTTCTTTTCTCTTCTTTTTTCAACCCGCTGGAACGAAAAGCGATTTATCTGAATCATTGAACCCGATCGCTTAACTTCGATTGATTTGTGTTCCTCGTTTATTTTTACTTTTGGTAATTTCCTATGGCTTCTGCTTCTACTCCCTCTTCGATGTCTGGTGCTGCACGTCCTGATCGCATGATGGGCATCTGCCAAATTGTGGGCTTTGTTTGTCTGTTTGGCTTCGCGCTGAATATGCTGGTGCTGTTTTTGCCGCCCCAGATTGGAGATGCAGGCTGGCGGATTAGCTTTTTGCAGCAGTTTGGCGATCGGAGTTTAGTGCTATTAATTGGAGCCGCACTGACGATCGCAGGCAGTTTTGATAGCCGTCGCTGGCTGAAGCAGTTTTCGTTGTTCTGTCTGTTTCTTGGCGGAATTTATTTGATCACCTGTTTGCTCGTGATCAAAGATACGCTCAGTCTGCGCCAGCTTGCCGTGAACAATATCAGTGCCCAGGAAACTCAGGTACAAAACCAGATTCGCAACGCTCAGTCGAATCCAGCCGCTCTGGGACAAAATATTACCGCAGAAGACTTACAGCGTGCTTCTCAAACGCTTTCAGGACAGGCAACAGCCGCCAAGCAAAACGCTCAAACGGGTGTGCTGAAAACGGGAATTACAAGCGTGATTAACCTAGTTGCAATCGGGCTGGGGCTGATTGGACTGGGTCGGTATGGTATGTCTGCCCGCCAGCGGTAATCTGCTATGAAAGGGAAAACTGCAAAAACTGCGGAACTATGGCTAAATCGAGGCTTGCGAACTTCTCATAGCCGGATGGTGACGCTGGGCTTATTTATCGTTGCCTGCTATACCCCCTTCTGGCTAGCGAAGCTTGCAAACGGCTTGCTGCACGGTTCTGGCTCAATTTTAATGGCGGCAGCAATGGGTCTAGGGCTTTATCGCCTCTGGCAGCAGCGGCAGGAGCTAGCCAACCTGGAAGCGTCTGAGGGTGATCGCTGGCTGGGTTATTTCCTAATTGGTGCCAGTCTGCTGCTGTTGCCGTTTGGATTCACGACGCTCTGGATACAGCGAATCGTCTGGATTCAAACATTTGCAGGTATTGCGCTAAGTACCTGGGGAGCCGCCGTGTTTGGACGCTATCCGATCCCTGCCTTCCTAATTGTGCTGGGGTTGTTTCCAGAACCGACCGCCGTGGGGATGACGCTCTGGAAGACTTTCACGCCGCCTCAAATGTTGGAAAGCCTGATGGCGTGGAGCGGTACACTGGGATTGCAGGCGATCGGTCAACCCGCAACCCAAATTGATGCAGTATCAATCGCCCTTCCTGGTGGAGCGGTTCGAGTGGATTGGGGCTGTAGCGGTTTTGATATGGCAACGATTCTGGGAATTGCCAGCTTGGTCGTCGGGCTTGCAATGCGGGAGTCGATCGCCAAGGTCACACTGATGGTTGTCGTTGGAATCGCGCTGGCTCTGATTGCTAATATTCCGCGAATTATGCTGTTAGCCATGTCAGAGGCATATTGGGGCAAAGGTGCTTTTGAGTTCTGGCATGGTCCCTGGGGTGGGCAAATCTTTGCAGGAACGATGTTCACAATTTACTACTACATTGTCATGGCAATTCGTAGTCACGGTACTTCAAGCCGTTCAGCTTAGTCGAAAGTTATTCCTCACAATCCTGGCAAGACTGCTTCAAAGCAAATGAGGAAGGAGAACGATTGTCCCCACTCCTGCCCCTTTTCCACAACTGGATGAGGGGGGCTTTGTTTTGATAAGCATTGATG
>NZ_JACJOR010000415.1:0-17747 GCF_014695615.1 Leptolyngbya sp. FACHB-711 | reverse complement strand
CTGATTTGAGCCACTCGACCAAAAACCTGACAAAACACGGAACGTCCTCCTGGGAATTAGCCCTCAACCCTTTTCTTTAATAAAGTGCAGCGCAACGCACTGGCAAAAATCCAAAAAACAAGGGGCAGGCAATGCCCGACCCCAAAACTCCTCTCATTCAGAGAGTGCTTAAAAAAACAGTTTAGTAATAGATTTTGCCGCCGCCCCACTTCTCGCCAACTACTTTTGGCTGAAGCAGAATATGTCCAGCGATCGCAACCAGGTCATCTTCGGTCAGATTTCGCATCTTTGGAAAGATGTCCGTGCTCTTCGTGCTGGGGTGAATCTCAGAGATGTCAGACTGCCCATCGTAGGTCGTGGGGTTGTGCATATAGTCCACCAGTGCCTCTAGATTGTCCCGACGAGGATTCGCCAGCGCAAGGGATTCTGGGTCAAGTCCAACGTTGGGGTCAGTCTTGGTTACGCCACCCACATGGCACTGACCACAGGCATAGTTAAACAACCGCTTGCCTTCAGAGACTTGCTCCAGGCTCAGGGTCTTTGTATCGCCCTGGTCATTTAGGGAAATGGTACGGGTTGCTTTATCCAGTTCAGCCGCAGTTGCGCCTCCGACAAACAGTTGAAAAGCCAGGAAGACCGTCACTGCAACAACCCAGATGTATCTTTTAAACATGGTTCTCCTTAAGAGTGCGTCCTTCGTTATCGGGTTTGATAAAAGTTCAACACAGCGAGACTCAATCTGCTTCAAGTCCATACACGGGAAGCCACAAACCCTAACGCTTGCTCTGCGCCGACCGATCAGGATTGAGCTAGCTCATTCAATATCATGCCACTGTTTGACGCTTTCCCAAAGACTGATGACGATAGACTTTCATCCATCTGCTGCTGGAAGATTTACCTCCGAAAAATAGAGTTGCTTTTCGATCGCACTCCGTAGGATGTTTTAGATTCCTGTCCGGCTCCTCCGCTTGCAGGGGGCTGCCACAGCACAAAGGGCAAGCTTAGTCCGCCAATGAGCAGCATCACCAGGGTTGTAATCCAGATAATCCAGCGATTGGGCTGATAGTTACCCCGCTCGATCTGGCGAAATGTCCGGTTATAGCTCCATGCTGCCAGCACAATCATCACCATGCCTGCCAGCACCAGCACTAGTCCAATCGTTTGGGAGCTAATGGGATTACGCGGCAGTGTAGTTTGAGTTACGCCCTCGTGAAGCTCGCGCAAGAATAGCCCAAAGCGGGCGATCGCTAATCCAAAACTAATCAAGGCGATCGAAGTCCGAACCCAGGCAAGAAAAGTACGCTCGTTTGCCTGATGCTCACGCTGACGATCGACGCGGAATGGTTGACTCACAAATTCCTACTATTAGGACAGATTAGCGATAGTTCGTGAACTGTAGCGCTACCGGATAATCTTCCTGCTTAAGCCGCTGAATTACTTCTTGCAGATCGTCTTTTGCTTTGGCGGTGACTCGCACCGCATCGCCCTGAATCGACGGCTGCACTTTCTTAAACTCATCTCGAATCAGCTTAGAAATCTGCTTGGTCAGCTCAGAGCTAATGCCTTTCCGCAGTTTGATTTCCTGCTTCACCCGGTTTCCTCCAGCAGATTCCACCTTGCCGTAGTCAAAAATTTTCAGCGACAAATTCCGCTTCGCTGCTTTCGTATGCAGAATCGTGTGAACGGCTTGCAGGGTAAAGTCGCTGTCGGTATTCACCACGATCGACTCTGCACCCAGCTCTAGCGTCGTTTTCGTGTCTTTTAAGTCGTAGCGAGTATCGATTTCTCGTTTGGTTTGATCGACCGCGTTCACGAGTTCCTGGCGATCGAAATCACTTACTACATCAAAGGAATACGTAGAAGCCATGAGTCAAAAGAACAATAAAAAACCACAATCTGAGCAAAATAATTTAGGCAACGACTTCTTGCCGAATTTTGGCTTAGCAGAGATTTGGTCGAGCCATTCCAAAACTTAAGTCTAATTCATAAATTTGCTGAGTCTACCGATCGCTCTGCCAACTCAGCCCTAAGGCGCAGCCTGCTGCAAGCTCAGCCCCATCAGCGTTGCGATTGCCAGCGTTCCGACGCCAAACATCAGCGATCGCAGAATCGGCACATTTAAAATGTAAAACGGCGAGTAGAGCGATCGAGCCACCACATAGCTGATTGCGGCCCCGGTTGCCCAGACCGATTCTACCTGAGTCACGACTGCCATCAGTGCCCCCGCCGCAAACAGCATAAATGACTCAAACGAATTCTCATGTGCCCAAGTCGCCCGTTTCGCATAGTTCGGCAGCTTATCAAACAAGGCACGCGGATTTGCCATATCGAAACCTGCCTGCACTCGCCCATAGGCAACCACCAAAAACGGCACATAGATGAGGACAGCGGTGATCGCAATGCAAAGCAAAAGCGTATATCGCACAGGCAGGGCTTGCAGCACAGGCATAAGCTCGAATCAAAGGATAGTTATTTTTTCTATAGTGAGGGAAGTGAGACTTCGTTCTACTTTCACCAGAACTGCTTTCACTCAAAGCGGCTTAGTCAAAATAGAAAAGCGTCACCAGTTTGCGCTGTTCTTCCGCATCGCTGCACGTTTTTAGCAGTGTATGACTGTCGTGAAACGCAAAGCAAATTAACTGCTGACAGCGCGAAATAATTTCCTGATTACAAATCGCACTCGCCTCGCCAAGCGGGAGATGATCGTTAACAGGGTTCGCGACGAGATGAATCACCTGCTCTAGCTGTTCTCGCGATTCACGCGGCTGCTTATCTAGGCTCTGCGGCAGAATAACCGTTAGCAGATTAGGGTCGGCTCGCATTGCCCCCCGAATTGCAGCAGAGTTTGTTCCTGTTGCCCCTGAGGTGAGGAGATGATTCCCTGATAGCACCAGAGCATAGCTCATTAACTCAATCAGGTTTTGATGGGTAATCGGAACGTGGCGAGAGCCGAGTAATGCAATCCGCTTTGAGCCAGTTTGCTGAATCGCAGCTAGCTCCTGCAAGAATTCATCAACTTTAGGAATATCGATAGGTTGACTCAAAAGACGTATCTTGACAAACAACCTCGATATTCTAGCAGGTGTCAGTAATTTTCAAAATTAGGACAACTACAGAAACCCAGTCAAAAGCCACAGGCTTAGACCAGCCTCCTGAATCAGCCAGGTTTGCTTTTTGGTTAGCCCGACGATCGCCTAAAAGTAAAAGTTTCCTCCAGTGGATTACTGCTTGGCGAACACTCCGATTCAGCTTGAACTGCCCTTACCGGCGGCGTCGAATTTGTAACCGAAAACGCGCTGTGGGCGATCGAAGCAGGCTGTTGTGATGAAGAGATATCAGACGTGAGAACTTCAGCAGACGCACACAGAAAAAAGATAAAGCTAATACTGCCTAAACGGACCCGATCGCCATCATTGAGAAGAACAGGCTGACGAATTGGTTCACCGTTGACAAATGTTCCATTTCTGCTGCCTAGATCGGTCAAGTAAAAGCCCTTCTGCGCCACATACTCGATCGCCGCATGAGCACGAGAAAGCTGCCGATCAGCAATTGGAATTGCCGACTGCTGGGGACTCCGACCAATTCGCCACTGATGTTCGGGCTGAAGCAGGGCTTGGGTTTTGCCCAGAAGATTGGTCACAAGATGCGGCTGACCCAGCACTACTCCTTGAACGTAGGGCAGCTTTACACTTCCCAAAGCTCTGCTCGTTTCAAGACTAAGAATATCGTCTAGCAGTTCTCGGCGGTATTCATACAGCCTGCAAAACACCTGATACAGCCCTAACTTTTGCTGTAAATCACTATCCTCATAAGTGTCCATAAACTCGGAGCTATAGGACATCCATTGATGTGAGCTGACCATAGCGTGACAGGTAATATGAATGAATAGAATGGAAAAAAGCCAGAGATTTTGCGAATTAAGAGAATCAGCAGCTAAACAGAATGCCGATTTGCGGATTGGTCGCTTTGCCTTAAGGAACAGACGAAGACAAATCGCGGATCAGCAAAATACTAGATTCAGCACAATTGCAGCACACTGACAGCCTTCACTTAACTCTAGTAAAAACTGACTCCAGTGAGAAGTGCTGCAAAGCTTGAAACCTGATAGATTGCAGCAGATGATATTCACCCATTGCCTTAGATTACCCATTTTTCTAGATTAGGAGTTTCAGCGATCGATTCAGAACCGCGAAATTACTGGACGTTAATAATAGTAACGAATTTATGAAGAAATCCAGGCGCAGGGCGAGCAAGCTGCACCAATCTGCCTGAACCGCTCAAGCCTTATTCTTTCCGGCAAACGCCTTATCCTGGCAAGCTTGCTGAAGCTGGAGCGGTTGCTTCACAGTTCCCCGAAGGGGTTAATCATTCCTGAAGAAAATCGAGCAGTTCGCGGTTTACGGTTTGTGGGGCTTCCTGCTGAATCCAGTGCCCACAGTGCGAGAGAAACTTAAGCTTGATTGGAGCCGTCACCAGCCGTTCAATGCCTTCGGTCAGCTTTTCACTAAACAGGAAATCATCTTCACCCCACAAAATCAGGGTTGGAGCAGAAATCGGGGTTGGGGCATGGCTCCATTGATTCCACCAGGTTTGCGGCGAAAACAGGTGACGATAGTGATTCAAAACGGCTGTCAGCGCACCGGGTTTTTCCAGCGCAGCCTGGTAGAGATCGGTATCCTGGCTGGTAAACGCGCTCTTACGCACCGCCTGACCCTGAAACAGGTTTTTGACAATCGACTTCAGATTAGAGCGAATAAACCATTCGGGCAGCGTGGGAATTTGCAGTGCCAGCAGATACCAGCTTCGGCGAATTTGATCGGCATTGCCAACCAATTCCTGCACAAACCGCTGGGGATGAGGTGCATTGAGTACCGCTAGTCGTTGCGTCAAATTGGGAAAGCGATGGGCAAAATGCCAGGCGATCGTGCCGCCCCAGCTATGTCCGACCACATGAGCACTGCGATAGCCAAGGTTTTCAATCAAGCCACGAATATCAGCCGTCAGCGTATCGAGATCGTATCCGGTCGCTGGCTTATCAGAGTCATTGCAGCCGCGCAGATCAGGCACGACAACCTTAAAGTGTTTTGCCAGTGCCGGAATCTGATGCCGCCAGGAATACCAGAACTCTGGAAACCCGTGCAGCAGAATTACCAGATCTCCTTCGCCCTGCGTCACACAGTGAAGGCGAATATTATTAGTCTCGACAAAAGCGTGCTGCCATCCTGATTCGATCGCAGTCATAGGAGGAGAATTTGACCTGAAGAATTGGTATGTAATTGGTATCTATAGATACGCTAGCACGAAAAACTTGTGTCTACAGATACATCCCGATTTCTACTGACTGGTGTAAATTCCGCGTTTGCGAAGCTGCTGCACAAAGAATTCTTCCAGCGAAGGACGCGCCAGATTCATGCTGATCAGATCTGCCTGCATCAGCTTCAGGCTCGCCAAAAAATCCTGTGGGTCGCCGCGTAGGTGTCCCAGCCAATTGCCTTCGACCAGTTCGACATCGGGCAACCACTGCCGCAGAATTTCTGGATTGCCGTCGCGCACCCGAACCTGGTATAGATCGGCGTTTCCGAGCAGCTCCTGAAGTGAACCGATACAGAGCAGTTCCCCTCGTGCCAGAATCGCAACTCGATCGCAAATTTTCTCCACATCCGAGAGAATATGACTGTTAAAGAAGATGGTTTTTCCCTGCGACTTGAGAGAAAGAATAATTTCACGAATCTGATAGCGCCCCAGCGGATCGAGTCCTGACATTGGCTCATCCAGAAACACCACTTCTGGATCATTAATTAACGCCTGCGCCATCCCGACCCGCTGCAACATTCCCTTGGAATAATGGCGCAACTGTTTTTTTCGCGCTGAGGACTGCGCCAAGCCCACTAGATCGAGCAGTTGTGGAATGCGCTGACGCTGCACGGATTTAGGAATGCGAAACAGACCCGCCGCATATTCCAGAAATTCCCATCCGGTTAGATAGTCATAAAAGTAAGCGTTTTCCGGCAAATAGCCAACGCGCTGCTTGGCGGATCGATCGCCCAGCGGTTTGCCCAGCAGTTGCCCCGTGCCCGAAGTCGGACGAATAATGCCCAGCAGCGTTTTTAGCAGCGTAGTTTTGCCCGCGCCGTTTTGCCCCAGCAGCCCAAAGGTTTCGCCCCGAAAGACCTGTAGCGAACAGTCTTGCAGCGTCACCACCTTTTGATTCAGCCAGAACCCGGTGCGATAAACCTTTCTAAGGGCGATCGTTTCGACAACAGCAGAACGATCCATCTCGCTGAATGCAGATTCAGTAGGTTGAACAGTCGATTCAAAAACAACAGACATGGGATTATTGCGGCATCTCTCCTGAGGTTGCCCCTATTTTGCCCGCTTTTATGTCAGTCTAGAGCATACCCAGGTCAAGAAATATTGAGAATCCAGTGAGGGCAGTATGGATCGATCGAAGCTTGTTGCCATTATTACGGGCGTAATTGCTCTAATAATCAGCATTGCCTATTTGTTGCTGGTGCAGTTCCTCGATTTTCGTGGCGAGATGGTTCCGGCTCCGCTGGATATGTCTGCGCTGCTAACTCCAGACTGTTATTTGTCATTTTTGTCATTTCCTGTTCGTCCTTTGTAAGTAGCCGATTAGCCCATCGTTTCCAAGCAGCCGACTATAAACAGTCCACTACAAGCAGCCGATGCCAGGGACGAATAACCAACCACAGCACTCACGCATGCTCTAATTTTGTCTACCGACTTAATTGCAGTCTGAGGGCAGATAAAACTCGCTCAAATGCAGTACCACTTCGCCAAAGTCAGGAACCCAGGCAACCCACTCCTCAGCTGAAGCCTGACAAAGCAGCATTGCCTCATCGTGGCTAAACAGACTCAAGGATTTCGTCAGCCGCACCCAGGTTGAAGGCGCAAAATCTGTGGGGAAATTAGGCTGATGATAGAGAGAAAGGGGAATTTCAGCGATCGCACATTCCAGATTGGGATTCATAAAATTGCCCCCGATTCAACCATGCAATAAAACTTCTGTATTCAATGCTACAAAATTTTAGCGGCGGATTGTGGAATGTTTTATATCTTTACTCGGGTTGGCTTATCGTTTTGTCCATTCTTTTGTCAGACATCCGATGGAATTCGGGAAAGAGACTGGTAGGATGCAAAGGGCGATGGAGTGCCAACCTTCAGACATTTCTTTAGAGACTTCAGTAAATTTTTCAATGACTTCATATGGAGCATGAAGCTGCTTCTTCTGCCATTTCTGTTGTCGCCCCTGGCTTAGATTCAAGTTCTGAGGGCATCCGTTCCACCGTCAAGGTCACTATCCTGGGCGCGGGAGTTTGGGGCAGGGCGCTATCAACGCTGGTGGCTCAAAAAGGGTATCCGGTTCAGCTCTGGTCGCGCCAGGGAAAACTCAGCTTGCCAGAAGCCGTCTCAGAGGCAAAGGTAATCATCTCCGCAGTTTCGATGAAGGGAATTCCAGAGACGATCGCTCGTTTAAAGTCTCTTACCCTGCCTTCCGATGCAGTCCTGGTGAGTGCGACAAAAGGCTTGGATCCCGCAACCCGGCAAACTGCTTCTCAGCTCTGGCAAACCGCTTTTCCAGATCATTCGATCGTCGTGCTTTCCGGTCCCAATCTGTCTGAAGAGATCCAACAGGGATTGCCTGCCGCAACAGTGGTTGCTAGCGAGAATGCATCGGCGGCGCAGCAGGTGCAGATTATCTTTTCGTCTGATCGTTTTCGGGTGTACACCAATGATGATCCGCTAGGGACTGAACTGGGTGGCACGCTAAAAAATGTCATTGCGATCGCGGCTGGGGTTTGTGATGGTTTGAAGCTGGGCACAAATGCGCGATCGGCACTGATTACGCGGGCACTGGCAGAGCTAATTCGGGTGGGCGTACATCTGGGAGCGAAACCAGAAACATTTTTTGGTTTATCTGGATTAGGCGACTTGCTGGCAACCTGTACGAGTGCGCTGAGCCGCAACTATCGCGTGGGCTATGGGCTGGCGCAGGGCAAATCGCTGGCGAACATTCTGGATGAAATCCACAGCACTGCTGAAGGAGTGAATACGGCGAACGTGTTGATAGATCTAGCCGATCGCGAACGAATTGCTGTTCCCGTGTCTTATCAAGTGTATTTGCTGCTGAACGGCAAGATCACACCTCAGCAGGCGATCGTCGCGCTGATGGAACGCGATTTGAAATCGGAGACAGTCAATATTCAGGGCACAATTTAACTGTTTAACTATGAGTTGAATTTTGAGTCGGTTCGCCGCTCGTCGCCCAAGCTACACTTTTTAAGACAGTTCATTCGATCGTCCCTGTGCGCTTCGATATCATTACTCTCTTTCCTGATTTTTTTGCTTCGCCGCTTTGCTCTGGCTTATTGGGTAAGGCATTGGCGAAGCAAATTGCGTCTGTGCATTTAACGAATCCGCGCGACTTTACGACCGATAAGCACCATAAGGTCGATGATGAACCCTACGGTGGGGGCGTGGGAATGCTGATGAAGCCAGAGCCAATTTTTGCGGCGATCGAGTCTTTGCCCGTGCTGCCCCGACGAGAGGTGATTTTGCTGACGCCTCAAGGCAAAACGATGAATCAGAAGATGTTTCAGTCGTTTGCCGCGAACTGTGATCAGCTCGTGTTCGTCTGCGGACATTACGAAGGCGTGGATGAGCGAGTGCTGCATCTGGTGACGCGGGAAGTGTCGCTGGGTGATTTTGTGCTGACTTGCGGCGAGATTCCTGCCCTCACTTTACTCAATGGCGTGATTCGCCTACTGCCGGGAACGGTAGGCAAAGAAGAATCGCTGAAGCTGGAAAGCTTTGAAGCTGGGCTGCTCGATTATCCGCAATACACCCGTCCGGCAGAGTTTCGCGGCTGGAAAGTTCCTGAGGTTCTGCTGTCGGGAAATCATCAGGCGATCGACCAGTGGCGCAAACAGCAGCAGATTGAGCGAACCCGCGATCGTCGCCCTGACCTTTGGGAGAAGTGGCAGGCAGAAAAAGAACAAGGGGCAGATCCCTAGTTCGAAACAAAACCCTAAACAAAACATAATCCACGTCATAACGGCTTTCGATTGCCCCACGCCGCTAGCCGCGTTTTCTACAATGTAAAAAGCAGGTAACATTAATTGAGTTACCCTAACAAAGCGGCGAGAATCATCGTGTTTGTCCTCAACGGCTACGAATATTTCCTCGGCTTTCTGCTGATCTGTGGTCTTGTACCCGTCCTGGCGATCGGCACCTCCTACATCGTTGCACCCAAGCGCAAAGGGGTTGAACGACGCACCACGTACGAATCCGGCATGGAGCCGATCGGTGCAGCCTGGATTCAGTTCAACATTCGCTACTATATGTTCGCGCTGGTGTTCGTAATCTTCGATGTTGAAACGGTTTTTCTGTATCCCTGGGCAGTCGCCTTCAGTCAGCTCGGACTCCTCGCCTTTGTTGAAGCCCTGATCTTCATTGCAATTCTGGTCGTTGCTCTCGTGTATGCCTGGCGCAAAGGAGCCCTCGAATGGTCATGATTCCTTCTCCAGAAAACTCGGCTGCCCAACTGCTTAACCCGGTGGGACAGTCTGAAGTCACCCAAGCTCTTTCTGAAAACGTCATTCTCACTACCGTTGAGGATCTGCACAACTGGGCACGTCTTTCCAGTTTGTGGCCTATGCTGTACGGCACAGCTTGCTGCTTTATTGAATTTGCCGCCCTGATCGGTTCCCGCTTCGACTTCGATCGCTTTGGTCTGGTGCCGCGTTCCAGCCCTCGTCAGGCAGATTTGATCATCACCGCAGGCACAATCACGATGAAAATGGCTCCGGCTCTGGTGCGCCTCTATGAGCAGATGCCAGACCCGAAATATGTGATCGCAATGGGAGCCTGCACGATTACGGGTGGAATGTTTAGCACCGATTCACCTTCTGCCGTCCGTGGAGTTGACAAGCTGATTCCGGTGGATGTTTATATTCCGGGTTGCCCGCCCCGCCCTGAGGCAATTATTGATGCGATCGTCAAATTGCGGAAAAAGATTGCAAATGAAGGACTCGCCGATCGGACGCAGGCTGCCCAAACGCACCGCTTTTACAGCGTTTCCCATAAAATGAAGCCTGCATCTGAAATCCACACCGGAAAATATCTCCAGGCTGAAACTCGTCAGGCTCCGCCTAAGGAACTGATGGAAGCAATGGGAATGCCAATTCCGACTGCGCTTGAAGCAGCAACTCAACCGGAGGAAGTAAGCCGTGGCTGAAGAAAACCAAACTGAACAAACTACGCAAATCGTTGAAGCCGGGAAAATCTCGCGCTGGTTGACCGAAAACGGATTCGACCATGAAGTAATGGAACCCGATCGGGCTGGCGTTGAAGTCGTTAGAGTCGATCGCGAATTCCTGCTGCCGTTTTGCACCGCGCTGTATGCCTACGGATTCAATTATCTGCGCTGTCAGTGCGGCTATGATACTGGACCGGGCGGCGAGTTGGTGAGCGTCTACGACCTGACTAAGCTGAGCGACAATGCCGATCGCCCTGAGGAAATTCGGGTCAAGGTATTCGTCCCCCGTGAAGATCCGCGCGTGCCCTCAGTGTACTGGGTCTGGAAAGCCGCAGACTGGCAGGAACGGGAAACCTACGACATGTACGGCATTGTCTATGAAGGACACCCCGACCTGAAGCGACTGCTGATGCCAGAGGACTGGGTTGGCTTTCCGCTCCGCAAGGACTACATTTCGCCAGACTTTTACGAGCTGCAAGACGCTTACTAACCTACCTTCAAATCAGATTCAAACACGATCAAGTGGGTTTAATCGCCCACTTTTTTATTGCTGCCCTCACCCTAAATTCCTCTCCCAGGGCTGTCTACCTTGTATGCCTGCGTTCTATCAGCGTTCTAGGTTTTGCAGCCCTTCTAAATTCCCTAATTCAGGAGGACTTTGAACATGGGATCAGGCTCGGTGCCTCTAGAATCAGCACTCAGGAAATCAGCGTGAAATCGCTAGCAGTTAATAGTCCGTGATCAGCCTTCTTTAATGAATTTGCGTCGGTCAGCCTGGCAAAATGTCCGCCTGTGCCAAATCCGGCTGCTCCCCGATTTGCGTTATAGAACAGTCGATCGCTGCGGCTGTTATAAACGATCGCTGCTCGACTCCGTGCTGCTTGGCGATCGGTATTCACAACTTCAAAGCCCTTCTGGATAAACTGGCGACGGGACACTTTGCTCAATGCGGCAAAAGTTGTGGTATCAAGAACAATTTTGTCCTGTCGGTGCGTGAAGCCCTGGATTTGATCCACTCCTGCAGCTGCCCGATCGAACTTTGCATCGGTATTAAACAGATAAGAATCTCTGCCCCTACCGCCATTGAGAATGTCGCTGCCCGCATCCCCAGAGAGGCGATCGGCTCCCTGCCCCCCGGTTAAGCTATCGTCACCAAAGCCGCCGAACAGAAGGTCATCGCCCATGTCTCCCAGCAGCACATCATTGCTACCCTCGCCATAAAGCGTGTCGCTATCAGAGTTGCCATTAAGCCAATCGTTTCCCTCGCCTGCATAGATTGTGTCGTTGCCTGTATCACCACTTAGCGTATCGTCGCCCAGTTCGCCGAATAGTCGATCGTTTCCGGCACCAGCGTTTAGCAGGTCATTGCCATCTGCTGCGAAGAGCTGATCGTCGCCTGCGCCCCCGTCGAGCTGATCGTTCCCGCCTTCGCCAAACAGTTCGTCGTTGCCCTCTCCCCCCAGCAGGCGATCGTCTTCACTACCTGCAAACAGCTTGTCGTTTCCGGCATCCCCGTTGAGCAGGTCGCTGCCAAACTCACCAAACAGCTCATCATCACCATTTCCGCCGTTGAGCGTGTCGTTGCCCTGGCTGCCGAACAGCTTGTCGCCATCATCTCCCCCAGACAGCTCATCGTTGCCGTCCTCACCAAACAGCATATCTTGCCCCGCCCCGCCGAGGATCTGGTCGTCTCCTGCACTGCCAAACAGTTCATCGTTACCTGAACCACCCTCCAGCGTATCGTTGCCTGAGTTGCCGTTTAAGAAATCATTTCCTTCATCGCCAGAAAGCCGATCGTCGCCCTCGCCACCCAACAGGCGATCGTTGCCCAACTGCCCAAACATCGAGTCGTTATCGCTATCGCCATAAAGCAAGTCGTCGTCTTCGTTGCCATTGAGCACATCTTGACCGTCGCCGCCGTACAGCTCATCATTGCCCGTCCCTGCTGATAAGGTATCGTTTCCCTTCTCGCCATAGAGCTTGTCTGCGCCCGCATCACCGCTCAGTTCATCATTGCCATCGCCGCCATAGAGCTTATCAATTCCTGCACTGCCAGCAAGCACATCATTACCGTTTTCGCCTTGCAGTTCATCGTCACCATCGCCGCCAGAAATACTGTCATTGCCCTCACCACCAAAGGCAGTGTCGATTCCTGCCCCCCCTGTGATCACGTCATCGCCTGACCCACCACTGAGAAAATCATTGCCGTCATCCCCGTTCAGCGTGTCGTTTCCGTCTACGCCGTACAGCTCATCATCTCCAGTGCCGCCGCTGAGAAAATCATTGCCCCCTGCGCCCATGATTCCTTGATCACTGCCGCCATACAGCTTGTCGTTACCTGCTCCCCCTAAAAGCGAATCGTCCCCAACCTCGCCATAGAGCAAATCATCCCCATCGCCGCCATTCAGCGAATCATTACCTACCCCACCAAACAGCTCATCGGCTTCTGTACCACCAGAGAGGGTGTCATCGCCCGCATCGCCGAACAGCTCATCCCTGCCCGCATCGCCCTGAATTCGATCGTTGTCCAGTCCGCCGAAAATTTGGTCATCCCCATCAGCACCAGAAAGATTGTCGTTACCGGCTTCGCCAAAGATTCTGTTTGTTTCAGCCGTTCCGACTAGCGTGTCGTCTCCCGGTGTCCCGTAAAAATCAGCCACTACTTTTGCCCCATACCATCTCGCAACTTCTTGCGGCAGTACATCCTGATCGATCCGACGGCAACTTGCAACAGCAGTACTATCCTCAAAGCTCTAGCTCTGAAGATAAGCAAAACACCGTTTGCCGCTCTACTTGACCATCCTAACGATCGACTCCTGCGATTCAGGTGAAGGAGGGCTATAGTTCAAACGATGGGGAATAAAGGAACGGTGAAATTATTTCTAAGCAGGATTGTTGCCCTGGCTCATGCGAAGCTTTGCCTCTTTCTCAAACCACTGCACCACCTGGGGAACGGTTAAGGATTCGATCGCCGTTCCAGCTTCGGCGGCTATCTGCCGCAGCGGCTTCAGGGAAGATAGCATGATGCGCGAGAAGAAAGTGAGAAACGAGCCGTCGCTATCAACTGCCTCCTGGATCGCGTCGTCTTGAGCAATCCAGTCTTCAATCTGTTCAGGCGTGACGGATTCGACCGACTGTCCTGTGCTTTCGGTAATTTTCTTCAGCGTTCGCAGCGAGTAGAGTGCCACCCGCGTCACAAACTTGTCCTGGGTAGTGAGCAAAGCGCGATCGACCTCGGTGACTTCTTCGACGGTGAGGAATTCGATCGGGGCTGGCTGGGAACTAAACATGAAGTCGTTTCCTTAAATTACTTCTCCTGGATTAAATAGCCGCAGCGATGCTCGCCGTTGACGATCCAGTGGGTTCGCTCGACTTTGCTACCCTCCAGCGCAAGCTGAAACATTTCTAGCTCATGCCCGCAGACGCTCGGGAAGGACTCAGCGATTTGAGAAATCGCGCAGTTGTACTCGGTAATCACATAGCGGGGAGCAGCATTCTTCTCGTCAGGCTGAGCATAGTGCCACTCTGCCATATAGCCTTCTGCCTGCCGCAATTCCACCAGTTTTGCCACTCGCTCTTGCAGCGAACCTTGCCCCACGCGATCGCGATACTCCAGTGCTTTGCGCTCCCACTGTTTCCGCAAAATTTTGCTGACCTGCTCTTTGCCCACTGTTTCCGCCAGGGTATCCAGCAGCGAGACGGCAAATTCTCCGTAGCGCTCGGGCAACTGATCCCGTCCCTTATGGCTGAGCTGATATTGATAGTTGGGGCGACCCATCCCTGCCTGGATTACCTGATGCTCGATCAGTCCTGCATCTTCCAGATCCTTCAGGTGTTTGCGGATTGCTTGGGGACTAATGCTAAGATGTTCAGCCAATTCTTGAGCAGTGGCTTGTCCCTGCTTTAATAGATGATGCAGGATATCCTGCTTGGTCGAGGGTTGCTGCGCGGCTGTCATCGGTTTCCCCGTGATCCTCAGCGATCGGTCAGGACTGATTTACTTTTTGTCCGAAAACAAATTGTCAAAGACAAAGCTGCCAAAAGACATCCTGAGTGGCAGCAACATGTCAAGGAAACAAAATGTAAAAAAAGTCCTGCTTGACTTTGACAACTTTCTCGTTGCTAAAGTAGTTTACAATAGAGATAAGCAACTCAGAGGTTGTTTTAATTATAGAAGCTATCTGTTGTTCTGTCGCCCCTTCCTATGAGTACAACCGCGAACCCCAACCAGGCATCGGACAAGAACCTCGAGCTGATGAGGAGTTTTTCCGAGAGTTACGCCAAGCGAACTGGAACTTACTTCTGTGTTGACCCAGGCGTAACTGCTGTGGTCATTGAAGGGTTAGCCAAACACAAAGATGAGCTGGGTGCGCCGCTCTGTCCCTGTCGCCACTACGAAGACAAAGAGGCAGAAGCCGCCGCTGCTTTTTGGAACTGTCCCTGTGTGCCCATGCGTGAACGCAAAGAATGCCACTGTATGCTGTTCCTCACGCCGGATAACGATTTCGCCGGACAGCAGCAGGAGATCTCGATCGACGAGATTCGCAAAGTTACTGATCAGTATTAATCAGCATTAATCAGCCGGCTGGAACTACGGTTTCAGTTTCAATCTTGAATTGCCGCTCCACCTTGAGAACCTGAGAGAAAGAGAACAACCGATGACAGCATCCGTCCAATCCCTGGTTAATCAACCCTATAAGTACGGCTTCGTCACTGAGATTGAGTCCGACACGATTCCGCCTGGGCTTAGCGAAGACGTGATTCGTCTCATCTCTGCCAAAAAGAATGAGCCGGAGTTCATGCTGGAGTTTCGCCTCAAGGCGTATCGGCAGTGGCTCAAAATGAAGGAGCCGAACTGGGCAGAAGTCGGCTATCCGGCGATCGATTACCAGAGTATCATTTACTACTCTGCGCCTAAGCAGCAAGAGAAGAAGAAAAGCCTGGAAGAAGTCGATCCCATCCTGCTGGAAACTTTCGAGAAGCTGGGTATCCCCCTTTCAGAGCAGAAGCGGCTTTCTAACGTCGCCGTAGACGCGATTTTTGACAGCGTTTCTGTCGCCACCACCTTCCGCGAGAAGCTTGCCAAAGAGGGCGTGATCTTCTGCTCAATTTCCGAGGCAATGCACGACTACCCCGATCTAGTGCAGAAGTACCTGGGCAGCGTCGTTCCGGTTGCCGACAACTATTTTGCTGCGCTTAACGCCGCAGTCTTTACCGATGGCTCGTTCGTCTATATTCCGAAGGGTGTTCGCTGCCCGATGGAGCTTTCGACCTACTTCCGCATCAACAACGGTGAGTCAGGTCAGTTCGAGCGGACGCTGATCGTCGCTGAAGAAGGCAGCCATGTCAGCTATCTAGAAGGCTGCACTGCTCCCATGTTTGACACAAATCAGCTTCATGCGGCTGTGGTTGAACTGGTTGCGCTAGATAATGCCGAAATCAAATATTCCACAGTGCAGAACTGGTACGCCGGAGACGAGAACGGCAAAGGCGGTATCTACAACTTCGTGACGAAGCGCGGTCTGTGCCAGGGCAAGAACTCTAAAATCTCCTGGACACAGGTAGAGACGGGTTCTGCCATTACCTGGAAGTATCCGAGCTGTGTGCTGGTGGGCGATAACTCGGTGGGAGAGTTCTACTCCGTTGCGCTGACGAACCACAAGCAGCAGGCAGATACGGGCACGAAGATGGTGCATATCGGCAAGAATACCCGCAGCACGATCGTCTCTAAGGGCATCTCCGCAGGCTATTCCAAGAACAGCTATCGCGGCTTAGTCAAGATTGGCCCGAAAGCAGAAGGGGCACGTAACTACTCCCAGTGCGACTCGATGCTAATTGGCGATCGAGCAGGTGCGAATACCTTCCCCTACATCCAGGTGCAGAACAACACTGCTAAGGTAGAGCATGAAGCTTCGACCTCGAAGATTGGGGAAGACCAGTTGTTTTACTTCCGGCAGCGCGGCATTTCCCTGGAGGACGCGATCTCGATGATGATTAGCGGCTTCTGCAAAGATGTGTTTAATCAGTTGCCGATGGAGTTTGCGGTGGAAGCTGATCGTCTGTTGGCACTGAAGCTGGAGAACAGCGTGGGTTAAGTCAAGTTGCCAGCATTGGTTAGTATCACTGGTGCTGGCTTGTCCCCGAAATCCCTTGAAGGTAGGGGACTTTGAAATAAGGATTCTGAGGGTGAGACGGTTACAGAAAGCTACGACAGTTTCCGCCTTTGCTCGAAAAAACTGTTCTACTTTCGATTCTTAGTCCGATGCGATTTCTCGCGAATTTTCATCTGTCCCCCTTTCCTATTTAGGACAGAACAATCGGTTGAAATTAGTGCTGAAGCTGAGGAAATAAAGATTCGAGAACAGCTAGATGTCCAGCTGCTGCGAGAAGGCTTTTGGGGGATGGCGATCGAGTTTAAAAAGGTTGCGTTTTCGATGGAAGCGGGATTTGCTCAACTGCTAGCGTATCGGCTGGCAAACCCTCAGCGGAAAACCCCATTGTTTGGCATGATTGCCACTGGCAGCCCCTTTGCTTTTGTCAAGCTTGTGCAGGAAGAACGCCTGAAGTATGCGATCGCTGATCAGTTTGGCATTTCGAATCGAGTGAAGGGGCTGTACGACGTATTCAGAATCATGAAGCGGATTGGAAATTTATTGGCCCACACAGGGACATCTTTAATAGGCACGTAGGGAGGAAATCGATCGGTGATCAGTGAAAACAGTGAAGTCATTTTAACCGTCCGGGATTTGACCGCAGAAGTGGACGGAACTCCCATTTTGAAAGGGGTGAATCTGGAGATTCGAGCGGGAGAAATCCACGCGATTATGGGTCCGAATGGCTCTGGAAAGAGTACGCTTTCTAAGATTCTGGCTGGACATCCCGCCTATGAAGTGACGGGCGGCGAGGTGCTTTATAAGGGCGAGAATTTGCTGGAAATGGAAGCGGAAGAAAGGGCGCGATCGGGCTTATTTCTGGCGTTCCAGTATCCGCTCGAAATCCCGGGGGTCAGTAATCTTGACTTCCTGAGAGTGGCGTACAACTCCAAGCGCAAACACGAAGGCGGCGAAGAACTGGATGCATTTGACTTTGATGAACTGGTGCGCGAAAGGCTGAGCCTGGTAAAAATGGATGCCGCTTTCTTGAATCGCAGCGTCAACGAAGGTTTTTCGGGCGGTGAAAAGAAGCGCAACGAAATTCTGCAAATGGCACTGCTAGAGCCGACGCTGGCAGTTTTGGATGAAACCGATTCCGGTCTTGACGTGGACGCACTGCGAATTGTGGCAGATGGGGTCAATCAGCTCTCGAAGCCCGATAACGCAATGCTGGTGATCACCCACTATCAGCGATTGCTCAACTACATCGTGCCAGACTACGTGCATATCATGGCGATCGGCAAAATTCTTCGCACAGGTGGCAAAGATCTGGCGCTGGAAGTCGAAGCGCGTGGCTACGACTGGGTGCTGGAAGA
>NZ_JACJOR010000414.1:0-8425 GCF_014695615.1 Leptolyngbya sp. FACHB-711 | reverse complement strand
CAATCATTTCGTCAATTCGCTCCTCCAGCGTTCCCATTGCCACAAACTTGTGGACAAATACGTTCTTTTTCTGCCCAATTCGGAAGGCACGATCGGTGGCTTGATCTTCAACCGCCGGATTCCACCAGCGATCGAAGTGAAAGACATGGTTTGCTTTCGTAAGTGTAATCCCCACTCCACCCGCTTTGAGAGAAAGCACAAAGACCGAAGGCTCTGTTTGGGGGTCTTGAAATTCCTGAATCATCTGTTCCCGTTTTTTGCGGGATGTTCCCCCATGCAGGTAATAGGTATTGTGGCGACCGGTGTAGCGCAGGTACTTTTCCAGGGCTTCTCCAATTTCAGTAAATTGCGTAAAGATGAGTAGACTTTCTCCTTCCGCGATCGCTTCTTGTACCATTTCATCTAAACGAGAGAGCTTGTGCGATCGCTCCGGCGTAAAATCGCTGCCGTCCTGGAGAAACTGCATCGGATGATTGCAAATTTGCTTCAGTTTGGTGAGCGTTGCCAGAATTAGCCCTTTTCGCTGAATTCCTTCAGTCGTTTGAATTTGTTCTTCGACATCTTTGACGACTGCCTCATAGAGGGAAGCTTGTTCTTTCGTCAGGTTACAGTACAGCTTTTGTTCTACTTTGTCCGGCAAGTCTTTAATGATGGCTTGATCGGTTTTGACCCGCCGCAGAATAAACGGTTCTACCAGTTTTTTGAGGGTTTCCGATTGACGCAAATCGCTATGCTTCTGAATCGGCAACTCAAAGCTACGTCGAAACTGGGTTTGATTGCCCAGATAGCCTGGATTGAGGAAATTGAAGATTGACCAGAGATCAAGCAATCGATTTTCGACCGGCGTTCCCGTCAGGGCTAATCGATGCAGTGCAGAGAGTTTCAGAATGGATTTTGTCAGATCTGCTTTGGGGTTTTTGATATTTTGAGCTTCATCTAACACAACGCGATGCCACTCAACCGAGGTGAGAAGGCGAATGTCCTTTCGTGCCAGAGTAAACGAAGTGATAATCAGGTCATGCTCAAGGCAGGTCTGCTGAAATGCTTCGCTGGCTTTTGTGCGCTGGTTGCCGTGATGCACAATGGCTTTTAACTTCGGGGCAAATTTCTGGATTTCGCGATACCAGTTGCCGACCACTGAAGTGGGTGCAATCAGGAGCGTAGGCGGAAGGGTTTTGATCCGGTTTTTCTGTGCCAGTTCCCGCTCTTGCAGCAAACGAGCAATCACCTGAATTGTCTTGCCCAAGCCCATATCATCAGCAAGACAACCGTTTAAGCCAAGCTCTTCTAGGTATTGTAGCCAAGACACTCCCCGCTTCTGATACTCGCGCAATTGGCCTTGCAGATATTTTGGATCATTGATCGGTTGAAGCTGAGTTTTATCGCCCAGGTTCGCCAGCATTTGAGACAGGGCATCGTTGCGATCGACCTGGACTTCTAGCCCAGCCTCGTCGCTGCTTGCCGTGAGTTTGAGAAAATCGAGCAAACTGAGTTCTGGGTTTTCCTGCTGCTGTGTCTTCCAAAACGTCAGCATTTGCCGCATTTTGTCTTGATCCAGCTCGATCCATTGTCCCCGGAACTTGACCAGCGGCGTTTTGGCATTCACCAACTGGTGCCATTCCTGTTCGCTGATGGATTCACTGCCAATCGCAAGTTCATATTGATATTCCACCAGATTCTCAAACGAGAAGTATTTCTTCTTTTTATCGGCTCCGCTCGATCGCGACTTGCTCTTTGCCTTTAACCGCACCTTTGCCCGCTGTCTGCCCTGAGGTGTCCACCAAGACGGCACTATCACTTTGTAGCCCGCGTTCTCCAGCACCCAGGCTGATTCTTTCAGGAAGGTAAATGCGTCATCCAAGTTGAGCAGAATACCAACAGGCTGATCGGTTTCCAATCCCTTCCACAGGGCTGGATAGATTCGTGCCGCATAGCCTAAATTCATCAGCAGGTGTTGTTCAAAGTCTTCTCCCATCTGCTTTTTTACCTGCTGCTGATGTTTGGGGCGCATCCGCCAGTAGTCGTTTAATGCAACTCGCAGGGATGGATCACTTTTGGGAGCTACCTGCAACTGAAGTTCCCACGGGTCTTCAAGCTTGACCGGGTCTTGCAACTGAAAACACAGATAAAAGGGTTGCTCAGTTTGCGTGCGAACAATGCGATCGCGCCATGCCTGCCATTGCTTGTACTGCTCCAACTTGCCTGCCGATGTCCAGGGCTTTCCTGAAGGGTGCAAACAGTAGTACAGCAAAGAATCTGCGATCGTTTTTTCGTAAGCCTGAGTCGTGGGCGTATGGGTGACAATATCCGACAACAGACACTCAGAAAAGTGCCGCAGGAGCGTTTCGCGATCGTAAAATTGAGGCGTTTCCTGGGGTTCAGTAAATCCAGCAACACAAACCAGGGGCATATAGTCCACGTATTGCTGGATGAGTGATTCGTATTCTTCCCCGATCCATTCCCAGGCGGAGTAAATTTCAAAGGGAACCGGGCTGGCTGGTTCTTCGACAATTTGGGTCGCTACGGCTGTTTTTTTGGCCAGGTTTGCCAACCGGCGAGTCGTTTGAGTTTTGCTTTTGGTCGTAGATTTGCGACCTGTTTGTCGTTTGGGAGTCGGGACAATTTCAGCGGGCACGGCTTTTGCCTGAGACGATCGACTCTTGGTTTTAGCAGCAGGTTTCGGTTGCTGTTCTCGATATTTGAGTGCCGGAATGTATTGATCTTTAAAGATCAGGCGTTTGAGAGCCTGAGTGTAGTGAAACCAGAACAGCAAATCTGACCCTAACTGGATCTCTGCCAGCTGGTGGAGAGCGAGGAAGTGCAGATCGTTGAGCAGGGGGACGACTGAATTGACAGCACTTGCTGTTCGGGTTGAGGCGATTGTGGGGTAGCAGTCTATCTGCCAATATTGCCACTGGAAGGCTTCTGGTAATTCTTCCTCTAAATATCGAGATAGCTCCAATGAAGGGAGTGGCTGATTGTCAACGGTGGGCAATAGAAAGTACTGCGCTGAAATCAAATCCTTCAGGTCTCGCGGGTTACCAAGAGGCTGTACGCCGATCTCCTGCCTTAGCAATAGTGCCAAGTCTTCTGCGACAAGTTGCCTGGGGTGCCTCTGACTCGACTGACAATGCTCGTGCTTCTCGGTCGTTTCAACCCACAGGTAAAATGCACCCGATTGGAAAAAGCCTTCTTCGCTTGCAGACTCATGCGATCGAGGAATCCAGGTTCCGTGAAGGATTTGCATAGCAACTAGCTCTGCATAATAATGCTCACCTTTCAGGGTATCAAGAGATCCCCATTTTCAATATTACAGGCGGGAAAGTTAATCGTTGGATGTCTTTCGTTCAAAACTTCGGACCCACTCGGTAGCTTGAAATTAAATGGCTACACAGTTAAACCAATCACACTCACATTGCTCATGAAGATTCTTCAAGCCACTGCAATTGGCGTACTGGGAATTTTTGCAGCTCTCTCCGCTCAAGCACAAGATGTAAACTCATCACCCTTTGGTGCAGCAGTGTTTGGGCGATGGATTGATGGCAACCAGCTAGAAGAACAAGGCGATTTTAATTCCGCTCAAATTCAGTATCAGACAGGACTTACGCAAAAGTCATTTGAACGGATGGATGCTTGAGTTGCTCCTTGAGATACTCAGAGAGCATCCCGTGCTTAACTTGATAGATAGTTCTACCACTTTCGTAGGCAACCGACTTCAGCCGACTCCAAACCAGTAAAGCACAAGCGATATGGTTGCGCTGAATGCGGGCTTTACGACATTGGCAGGTTTCGACTCCGGTGAGCCGCTTCAACTCACGGTGAAACTCCTCAATCTTCCAGCGCACGTCGCACTCATCTTGTACGGCATCAGTGGAAGCTTGAGACAAGTCGTTGGTGGCGACATAGTCCGTCCTGTGGGTGGACACACTAACCCGGAACAGTTTCACCTTTTTGTCTTTCGGGAAGCCACGAATCTTGATGAGCTTGCCTTGCTGCAACTCCTGAGCACTCCAGAGTAGTTCGTCAACCCGCTGATAATCCTGCGTACCCCCGCTATCATCCACACGCCGATTCGTCTTCAGGGGACAGTAGTAAACCTTCTGGAGCTGGTCAACCTGTGCCATCCCCTTTTGCGTGGCATACCAACTGTCCATCAATACCGTCGCAAAGGGTAGCTGCTTGCTGTAAACGGCTCCATCAAGCATAGCTGCCACATGATCAAGCTTGCTTTGTCCATCCCCCTCTGGGTCGTACAGACGGTAATCCACCACCCAGAACTGACCGGTTTCACCATTGACGTAGACGCAGCTAATCAAGCCGATCCCCCGAATGACACGGTGTTCATTGCCGCTGTATTGTCGCCTCACGAGATCAATCGAAGCTGAGTATCGCTTATCGAGGACTGTATCATCAAATAGAAGATAGGCATTGTCGCTGGGTTGCAGCAGCGTTTTGACATTGTCCCATAACAGACGAGGGGTCAGCTTTTCGCCGCGCAAATAGCGATTGATCCGATCATGGCTGATGTCGTTAAGGTGGTCAGCCAAGTTCGTCATCGTGTAGTTAATCGGACTGCTCAGCAAGTACTGGCAGTAATCCAGTTTGGTGAAGCTCATGCCTCTAGTTTATGTCTGTCTTTGCGTAAGTCCTGAGAGAGTTTAGTCTGCTCAAGGCACTGAGGTGTTTTTGCTGGTTGAGCAGAGGAAGGCTAGTAACTACGGGCATGAAGTAACCTCACGCAGGTAGTTCCGCTAAACGTTCAGGCAAAGTTGAATGTAGTGTTCTTGGGCTTCACCTGCAAGGTTAGAGATTGTCAGTCCTAATAGTCTGACTGCCTTGTGTTCTACATCTGTCGTCTCTAACAGTTCATGTGCAACATCGAGAATCAACGATCCCGCAGGGCTGCAGGCATCGGTGCCCGGTCGATTACCAATCGGTGTAACCAGTGTTCGACTGCGCGTCACTTGTTGGTAGTCAGCATATTTCACTTTTAGCGTTAACGTTCGTCCCACTGCCCTTTGGCTATCCAGGCGCCGTAGGAGAGTTCCTGCAACCTCTTCCAATGCAGTCTCGATCTCAGAACGATTGCTTAAGTCCGGGTCATAGCTATTCTCTGCCCCAATTGACTTACGAATGCGGTTGGGCTGCAGAGGACGATCGTCCTCTGCTCTGGCAATTTTGTAATAGTATTGCCCCACCTTGCCGAAGTGACGCACCAGATCGCTCAAACTCCACTGCTTCAGGTCTGCTCCCGTTTGAATACCGAGCTTGTGCATCTTTGCGGCTGTCACCTGTCCCACGCCGTAGAACTGCTCGATCGGCAATTGCTCTACGAATGCAGCCGCATCTTCGGGAGGAATAATAAATAGACCATTCGGTTTATCCATGCCAGAAGCCACTTTTGCTAAGAATTTATTAATGGAAACCCCGGCAGAAGCGGTTAGTCCCGTCTCTTCATAGATCTCCTGCTTAATGGTCTGGGCAATCCAGGTAGCAGAGGGAATATCGAACTTATTCTCGGTGACATCGAGATACGCTTCATCGAGTGCCAGCGGCTCTACCCAGTCCGTATAGCGGTAGAAGATGTTGCGGATCTGAAGGGAGATGCGGCGATACACCTCAAAGCGCGGCTTCACAAAGATGAGATGGGGACACTTTTGATGAGCGGTGCGGGAAGGCATCGCCGAATGAATGCCATAGCGTCTTGCCTCATAGCTGGCGGCTGCCACGGCTCCTCGCTTATTGGGGGAACCTCCCACGACGATTGGTTTGCCCCGGTATTTCGGCTCATCTCGTTGCTCGACCGAGGCATAAAACGCATCCATATCGACGTGGATAATCTTCCTGACTGCGGTCATAGCAGCCCTGGTTTCATTGGCTCATTAATTTTCGTCCACGCCCTTTAGCTGTCCGAGTCGTGGTTCGTGGTGCAGGCTTTGCTTTTGCTGCGGTTTTACTCGTTCTACCGCGTCGTTTGGGAGCAGCTTCCGCCTCCGGTTGAGGGTTCGCAGGAACAGTGTCAGGCTCTTCCAGTCCCGGTTGCCCTGAAGCCGCCACTTTGGGTCTACCCCGTCGCTTGGGAGCCAATTCCGGTTGCACAGTTGCGGTTGCGGGTTCTGACGGTTCCGCAGTTGCCTCTAACGGCTCTGCGGTTGCTTCCACGGCTGCCTTTGGTTGACGTCCGCGACGCTTACCTTGACCCGATTGGGATGTTTGGGTTTGCTCGCCTTTACTGAGGGACAGGTAACGTTTGAGCGAAAAAGCAGAGATAGCAATGCCCTGCTCTGCCAGAATGACAGCAATCTCATCGTAGTGATATCCTCGACTCAAAGCAGTGCGAATCGGTTGATATAACTGAGAAACTGCCTCACGCAGAGTATAGGTTTCTCTGGGTTTTTCAGGTAGGGCATCAAACACTGAAGTTAGCTGGGCAATCGAATCAGAAGCAATTTTAGACGCAGCTTGTTGACGAGTACGGGGCATAGGTGAAGGGATTGTTGTTTGAGTTTAGTAATCACTTTTTTGAGATTACCTTTAGCTTACCCGTAAATCCTCACCGTGATTCAGTCTTTAGTTCATTTTTTGCACTGTAATGGTCATCAGAAGTGCTCTACGATCGAATCTCTTGCTCCATCTACCAGGATGAGATGTGCTTACGCCATTATGCTTCGCGATTAATACAGGAAAATAGGTCAAAAGCTGCTTAAGCGATCGGATACTGATCAAGTTTCTACAGTTCTCTACGGCATTCCTCTACTATCATCAGCAATCTTGTTATAGCTAACGGGAACAATGGCTCCCACGATCCGAATGGCTGAGTTTGGCAAATATCAAATTCATTCATCTGAGCGATGAGCACGCATAGCAAACTTGCAAGCGGAATAGCAACGTTCAGCTAAACCCAAAAGGGCTGATACCAATTTAGTTTTAAGTTGCATAGAATAGGGGCAGCGTTGTACGAGTCTGCCCGATGCCTAGACGATTGCAAATCGAGATTGTGGAAAGCGCAGAAACTCTGGAGAAACAACTCAAGCACGCCCGCACCGCTAGCCAAAAGGAACGGTTGCAAATGCTGTGGTGGTTCAAGACCGGGCAGGTGAGCGAACACCAACAACTCCCACGTGATGCGCAATGAGCATACAAGCTCTGAATCCAGACCTGCTTCTTCGAGATTCACAATAGAGATTTGTTGTCTCTTACTGATTCACTTTAGCGCTTCTATCCCCGTTTACTATTGGAAGACGCACAATAATCATTCCTGCTCTAAAAACAGAAATTTATTCGTAAATATTCTGGTTCAAAGCTGTATTTCTACACAGATTGCTCAGTACTCAAGCTTGTCTTCTTCAAATCCTTGATAAATGTCGCTAACGTTGCTGAAATACCGAATAGTCGCACTTTCCAATGTTGTCCCTGAGGAGCTGAAGCATTTCTTGCAAGCCTCTGGCTCCAACTTATACGGCGATGAGCACGTTGGTCACGGCTGAGCAAAAAAGATTTCTGCTGCTCTGCTGGAGAGATCATGCTATCGAATTCAAACTGGTGTTGTCGCAAGTTCCGACTCAGATCACGCCGCAAAAGTACAGCAGGTAAATCTTCCCAAATCACCGGATAAGTGGCTTTGGATCGAGAAACGCTGATGCACCGAGTCGGAGCAGGGGTGCTATTGCAAGGGAGTGCAGGATTATCCAGTAACTTGCGTCGAATCACGGTGATGCGTCGCCCGTTGGTCATCGCCGAACCGTTTGCCACACATCGCTCTCGCAGTGGGCATTGCAGGCAAGTGCGGCGGGCCATGCTGAAGATCAACAACAAATCGCCACGACCATTGCGACGGACTTCTCTGCGGTACATGGAATGTCCAGCAGGACAACGCAGTGACCGTTCGCTCTCAAGGATGAAATCGTTACCAGCAAACTTGCCGTTCGAGCGGGCCCAACTCTCGACGACCTGCATCGGAGCATACTGCTCTGAAGGCGTGTTGTCAAACGGGGGATGGGTTTTGGTCGCTCCTAACGATGTCTGCTGAGGTTGAGGCTCTACAGGTGGTTCAGGTTCAAGACCATCCCCCTCAATCGCAGGTTGCCACAACGTCTGACGCAGGGACTCGGGGTGCTGTTTCCACCCCACCCAGACCCGCCAGTTCCACACCCATTGGGTCAAAATCTGCCAAAATTCTTGCCCTGAGGGGTGCCAACTGCACCAACGGTCGCCGTTACACTCAACGTCTTCATCCCCAAGTGACTTCTCAAAACCGCCTCGCCCCAAGTACAGGCTGACAATATCGACCGCATTGAGCGCGTGAACTGGAATCGATGTCAGCACCAACTCGTAAGCGTAATCTCCCATGCGGATGCCAATCCGGGGCTTCTGGTCTGGTTTCAACGGTGAGCGCATCACCACCCCCCGAATCGGTTGAGTATAG
>NZ_JACJOR010000413.1:0-19704 GCF_014695615.1 Leptolyngbya sp. FACHB-711 | reverse complement strand
ATTTAGGAAAACAAACAAACTAATGATTTCAGATTGAAAATTCCAATGATTTCCTCGTTAATGTCCGTAACCTCGCAGTTGATTTATTGAAGTCATTGCTCTTTTTGTAGGTTGCAGCAACCAATCTGGAATCCAGGTCACAGCCCTTGTAGTGATCCTGAAGTGCGACGATCGCTCAAAAGGGCATCTATCTGTTCAGCGGATCTACCAGGGATTGACAGGACAAATCCTTCTTCGCTTCACAAATTCTTTGCATTATCAGGTCATTCCCCCGATCATGGCAGTCCTGGTTTACAAGTTTGCAAATTTTCAGTAAACAGAGTTTATTCTTAAACCATAGGCATCATCTCAGGAGGCGTTTTGTCATGATTTGGCAGAATGGCAGACCGTTGCAGGTTTGGATTGCTTCGTCGGTCAAGGTGCATCCCTGGGTTCGATCGTTAGCTCAAGGGCAAAAAACTGTTAGCATCGCAGCCAGCATTCTGATGGTGAGCGGTGCGATTGCCCTGATGCCGATTTCCCCGATCGAAAAACTGCCGGGTATCGCTCCTCTTCCCGCACAGGCACACACGCCGATCGCCCAGGAAATTGCTGCCCTCAAGCGATCGAATGTGGGCTGGATCGAAGTTAATCTATCGCGTCAGCGGCTCATTGCCTGGGAAGGACGCACGCCCGTTTATGCCGTAGTTGTTTCCACCGGAACCGCAGCGCATCCCACATTACCGGGAGTGTTTGCAATTCAATCCAGACATCGGCAAACCCGGATGCAGGGCGACGACTACGACATTCCCGATGTGCCCTACACCCTGTACTACGACGGCAGCTATGCCATTCACGGCGCATACTGGCATCGTCGCTTTGGCACTCCGGTCAGCCACGGCTGCGTCAACGTCGCGGTCAATCATGCTCAATGGCTATTTCACTGGGCAAGGATAGGAACCCCTGTAGTCGTGCATCGCTAACCCCCTCACCTCGTCTTCCTTTCATCCCCTCATTCCCTCACCCCTAACTCAACTGCACCACCGGACGATCATCCACCAAAGTCTGAGTCGTCAGAATATCCTCAACTGTAATTCGCAAAAATCGCGCCTCGTCTACGCGAAACAGCACCTTGACCCGATCGCTTCCCGGATATCCGGGAGGAGCTAGTTGGGCGATCGTGCGGGCACTGTCTTGATCGTTAAGGGGTTTCACGGTTGGTTTGCCGCCGCTGACGGCGCGAGTGACAAGTCGATCGCCATCAAAAAAGACTTCGGTTGCGCCTGTTTCCTGTCCCAGTTCGCCGATCACCAGCTCAATGCTGGGCTGATTTTCGATCGAGGCTCCCAGAAAAAGTTCAACGGGCTGCTCCATGGGGTAGGGTTGTCCCTGTTTGATTAAAGGATGCCAGCCGTGGCAGTTGTTGCGCCGATCCCAAAAGCGGATGCCATAGCTGTGATAAAGGTAGTCCTTCACCTCCATGCCCTGCTGAAGCTGAAGCGCGCCCAGGGCGATCGCCTCAAACGGTTTATCCGATCGAATTTTTTCTGGCGGAAAGTACTGCTCGACCCAGGCTTTTACGGCGGGAATTTGGGCTGTGCCGCCCACTAGCAAAACTGCGTCAATTTCTTCGAGGATCAAACCCTGTCGCTGTGCCTGCTGCAAAACCTGGTTCATCGACTGGTCGAGGCGATCGAAAAAGCCCTGCTCTTGCAAAATTTGCTCGAATCGATCGCGGCTCAGGTGCAGCTCGTAGCTGTCGAACGTTTCATCATTGAAGTAAACCTCGGTTGCCTCGGGCTGCTGAGAAAGCTGAATCTTGAGTCGCTCCGCCAATCGCAGCGTTAAAGGACTAGCGGCAATTTCCTGAGTCTGCGTGAAATAATCAACAATCCAGTTATCCAGATCTGCCCCGCCCAGACTCTGCCCTGCTTTCGCTAAAACCCGCGCCAGTTTCGGACGCTGCGCCGACTCTTCGAGCACCTTTTGTCCCCACTTCAGCAGAAAACCGAGCGGCTTCTTGTCGGGGTTGCGCTTGTCGCCTTCGAGCCGCACCAGGGAAAGATCGAGCGTGCCGCCGCCAAAGTCGATGACCAGAACCGTGCCCTGATTTTGCAAACCGTAGCCCAGCGCTGCCGCTGTTGGCTCATCGAGAATGCGAACCTGCTCGACCTTGAGGGTATGACACACCTGCGTCAGCCATAGCCGATATGTCTCAAAGCTATCCACCGGAACCGTAAACACGATCGAATCCAGATTAGGATCGACCTGCTGCAAGTGCTGAATTACATCGCTCAGAAACCATTGCCCCACCTGCTCAAAGGTGACAATGCGCCCGTCGAGCTCTGGTAGAAATCCCTGAATGTCTGCGCCGATGCCGCGCTTGAAGTTGCGAAAAAACCGCGAATCGCTGCTCAAATCTAAACCCCGATCGCGCACTGCCTGTCCTGCAATCAGCTTGCTTTGACTGGCATCTTCGACATAAAGCAGACTGGGAATCAAAGGCGGATTATTTGCTAGACGCTGGGAGCGTTCCGGCAGGGTCAGCGTTTCAGGCTGCTGCGTCACCGGGTTCCAGCGCACGACCACCGTATTACTTGTGCCAAAATCGATCGCGTAAACCATACTTTCCGGGCGTTAGTTCCTTCTCTATTCTTTAAGGGAAAAGGGCGATCGAGAAAAGAGGCAGACGAGGGAATTGTCGGTTTTATTGAACTTGATCTTATTTACCCTGAATGGGTTTCTTTCGATAGATTAGGAGAGGAATTTCTCTGCGATCGTCAAAGAATTGTTAAGAGCATTACAAACAGGAGCAAGCGCAATGCCGGATGATGCAGATCCAAAAAACAGGTTTCTCTACTCCCGCAGCCGCTACCGGGGAGAATTTACGCCGCAGCATCTTGTCTTTAACGCCAATCTTCAGGAGTTTGCCCAGCGCATTGAGTATCTATGCAACCTGGAAACCAATGGCAAAATTTCTCCGGGTGAAGCGTATGAAGAAATCAGGAAGCTGTACAAGCAGCTTAAGCAGAGCAAAAAAGCCCTGGACATTCCAGACCCGCCTGACCAGGGCGGCACTCCTGATCAGTAATTGATCAGTAATTGGATCGTTAGTCGAGTGACGGTGATCGGTGGTCAAACATCAGCTTGATTTCAGGCAGCTAGATTTCAGGCAGCTAGATTTCAGGTATCGAGTTTGAGCTGGTTAAACTCTACCACCGTATCCGGCAGCAGCTTATTCACCGATCGCTCCTCTATGCCCGATCGAATTTCTCGCTTGCTCAGCAGATAGTAGTCGCCCACTTTTTGATAGCTGTCGCGAATATCGTCTCGCTCGATGACTGATCCGGATTCGGCATCGCGAAAAACTACCTGAAAGTGAGTGGGAAGATAGCCTTCGGTAGTTTGCATCGAGTCGATCGTATTCACCTCAACCTTTAGATCGCCCAGCGTACGGTTCACCTGAACAATCTGCTGATCCTTCACTTTGTAGTAAGAGTCGGTCTGGTCGCCCAGTTCTTCGATTCTGACGGCTCCGGTTTCGTCCTGTCCGGTTTGCTCAAACTGGCTGTGTGCATGAAACTGCTCGAAGGGCGATCGGGTCAAGTGCGTGGCAGTCATTTGAAGTTGGGCGGCGACAATTTGCCGCAGATTATCACTGCCAGAATTCTGCACCGTTACAGCATAGTTGGGCAGTAAATGTGCTTCTCCCTCAAACTGCTCCTCGCCGTCCCGCATTTTCACCTGTGCCGAATAGCCGGGAAACGTCTCATTCCAGGTATAGCGATGTCCATAAGCTTCTCGAAAAATGGCTTCGGCAGAAGCTCCATCTGCAAAAGCGGGCAAGCTCCAGCCCAGCAGCACCCACAAAAACCCAACGCTCCAGACCAGGACTTGCCGAGTGAAAGATTGCAGATTCATAGGCGATCGACTCCTGGAAAATCTCTTTTGCAATAAATATCTAGCTAATTTAGCCTAATCGTCTGAGTCAAACACTTATCCTTTTATAGAGTTTCTGGTTTAGGGATTGGTTCATAGCAGAGTGGGGCGATCGTCCTTGTGCTACTAGTCTTTGTGCTACTAGTCTTTGTGCTACTAAAAGATGTTCTGGTTTCGATCGCCGCATCATTTGTAGTGGAGTATGGATTTGATGAATCGCCCGATCACCTATCCCAAACATTAAAATGACGAAGAATGCGATCGATGAACTCTCTTAACGCGATGCCTACCCTCACTGCTGGCGATCATGCTCCCTGGTTTGTATTGCCCTCCCATGCCGATGTGTTGATGGGCGGGTATCGATCGGTGCTGTTCTTTTTCGGTGGCACAGCGCAAAATCCGCAAATTCAGCAGGTATTAACCGGATTAGCGGCAGCGCAAAATCAGCTTGCGGCGGCAGGATTTTCCTTTTTTGGCGTGAGCATTGACCCACGCGACAAAGAGCTAGAGGGTCGAATTCAAACGAACGATAAATTCCGATTACTCTGGGATTTTCAGGGCGATCTCAGTATGCGCTATGGGGTTTTAGGCAGCGACAAAAACGGCATTACCTATGATCCGACATCCTTTATATTGGATGAGAATTTGCGCGTGGTGCAGGTGATTCCCCTGGTAACGAACAAAAACCACGTCGCCCAAATTTTGCAGGCAGTTCAGGCTCTACCACCGATCGCTTCCCCCCAGCTTGCTCAACGTCACGCGCCTGTCTTGCAAATTCCCCAGGTGTTCTCACCCAATTTTTGCCGTCATTTGATCCAGCTTTATGAAGCAGATGGCGGGACAGATTCGGGATTTATGCAGCAGGATGGGGAAAAGACGGCGATCGTTATGAATCCCCAAGTCAAACGGCGACGCGATCTGATCCTGACGGATGCTGCCCTACAAAGTCATATTAATTCGCTGATTTGGCGACGAATTCAGCCGGAAATTGAGAAAGCCTTTCAGTTTAAAGTGACCCGCTACGAACGATACACCGTCGCCTGCTACGAAGCGGGAAATCAAGGCTTTTTTCGCGCCCACCGGGACAATACAACAATGGGTTCCGCGCACCGACGCTTTGCCATGACGCTGAATCTCAACACAGGCGAATACGAAGGCGGCAGTCTCCACTTTCCCGAATACAGCACTGCACAATACAGTCCGGGCATCGGGGATGCACTGATTTTTTCCTGTTCACTGCTGCATGAGGCAACTCCAGTGACCAAAGGACGGCGATTTGTGCTGCTTTCTTTCTTCTTTAACGACGAAGATGCCAAATTGAGAGAGCAGACCCAGAAGCAAATTATGCGAGAAGGGTAGGGTCTAGTTCTTTATGCTGGAATGTCAGGCTGCGCTCGATCTGAATTGCACGATCGCGGCAGCATCAAAACGCTTACACGAGCAGCAGTACCTTCGATCGCAGGGCATCTCTAAGGAAAGTTGATCAAAAGACTAAAGATCAAAAGACTAAAAAGGGGCACTGTTGCCCCAAAATCTACTTTCTACCAATACCCTCTAGCAAAAGGTAGGTGAAAACGCTTTACTGATTGCGTATGATTCGTTCTAAGCGATACGGATAGCTCGGACAAATAAACCAGGAGTGAAGTTGCGTTTAGCGTTAACTGTCCAAGCCCGCAACAGCTTGTTATCGAGGATTTGCAGCAGTTGCTGTGCCCATTACCTGAAGGCTAACGGGGGCAACCCCTGAACTCATCAATCCAATGACTCGTGCGGCTCCTGCCGAAAGATCAATCACGCGCCCATGAGCATAGGGACCGCGATCGTTAATGCGAACAACAACCGAAAGCCCGGTGTCGATGTTGGTGACGCGCACCTGGGTCCCAAACGGAAGAGAGGGGTGAGCTGCTGTGAGTGCTTCTTGGTTAAACACTTCACCGCTTGCACTCCGATTACCGTTAAACCCAGGACCATACCAGGATGCCAACCCGCTAAACGCCATCTGAATCGCACCAAACGAAAGCCGACGGGCTTGGGTGCGTGGGTCGCCGGAAATTCGATCGATTGGGGGTGCATTACCAATTTGACGGCGGAGACGATTGGTCGCCTGCAAGGTGTCTTCTGCAGGATCGCGAGTGGTGTCAGGCAAAATTGCAGTTTCACCGATTTCAACCAGTTCTTCATTGCCTGCTCGAATCTCGTATCGCTGCCGATCGTCATCCCAGGCAGCAGTGAGGTCGCTAGCGTTGAAGTTGTCACGGTAAAGCTGATTGAGGCGGGCTGCGATCGTGGTCGCTTGCCAGACGGGGTCATTGGGGTTGACCGAAGCTTCAGCCGAACCGTCCGTCATGACCGCTGCTTGAGTCAATTGAGCATTTTGTTGGGTGTTTTGTGAACTTGGGCTGGTGGTTTCATGCTGGCTTTGAACGCTAGCAATTTTAACCCCAGGATCAGCCATCGGATTAGAAGCTGCCGAATCGACAGGCGAATTAACCGAATCAGAGCCAAGGAACGTTAGGACAGGAATATTGCGAACATAGACTGTTGCTGCTTGCTGTCCGTTTAGCTCATGAGCATGGATGCGGGCAATTGTCGCATCTGCTTCAGCAGTGTCCTGGGACTGGTATTCCCCAATCTTGACTGCTTCTTGAACTGGAGCGGCTGCCACAGTAGTCGCAGGTTCGGTCGGGGTAGAAGTCGATGCCTCCTGAGCAAACGACGTTGTAGTAGGAACATCTGCTTCTGAGGTTTCGTCTGCAACCGCAGGCTGTTGAATAATTTGGCTTAAAGGAACTGCTCCTAGCGCGGTTACCAACAGGGTAGCGGCAGTCAGACCGCTCAAAATTTTATGGTTCATACGTCCATCGTGAATGGTACATGGAGAGTGAGCCAGCGATTTGGGAAACAAAAAGGCTAACAAGGGTCAGCAGGTTTCCGGTCTAACTCATACTCGTTACGTGTTCACTCCTGGCTACGCAACTGCAACAGACTAACACGAAGTTTTTGCTCTGGGGATCAGGGACAGTTTCCGAACCGCCACATCTTTACAATAACTTCATATAAGGAAATTCGGTCAAACACTTGTTCTGCCTGACTTCTAATTGTTTTCCACCAGTTTTAACTTTATCAAAACTTCATACTAATTTTCACATTTTTTTACTTTCTGAAGCTATCGCAGGTGTTTCAAATTGGAAAAACAAATGCTAGGCAAGGCACCCGCTCGATCGCGGAACAATCTTGGTTTTGTATTAGCTGTCCTAACCAGGTTGAACGTTCGATCGCCTGATGCGACAAGGGACGATCGAATTGGGCCAGGTTTCCCACCCTGCACTTCACGTCATTAGCCTGCAAATTAGAGGAAGTTTGCCAAAAGCCTTTGCAAAGAACCTGTATTTTTGGTTTTTACAGGTTCCGTATTTTTACTTAAACTTTAATATGTCAAAGCGAATCGATATCTTTGTTCTGCCTATTTATTGCTATCGCCAACTTGGTTAGTAAATAGGCGGGGCAGCACAGTCTTACAATAGCCTTTGGTCGGAAGTTCGCGCTGCATTCGCTCTTTAATATCGCTACGGTAATTAATGAAGCGAAATCTATCGGTGAAACAAACGGCACAGAACCTACCACGGTTTAATGGCGATCGTCCCAATCAGCACTGCTAGGCGACAAGCCAAAAAGAAAATCTTTAAAGTGCCTACTGTCGATTCAGCAGTTTTTCGAGGATGTCTTTCGCGGGTTCTACCATTGCCCAGGTTCCTTCGGGCTGCTTACGCAGTGTAGCAATATGAACATAGTCCCCTGAGCCGATCGTCTCTCCTTGCTGCACCGTTCCGAGCTTCGGCTGCTTCAGCCCACAAAGGCGAAACAGATAGGCAGGCACATCGGGGCTGGAAAACAAGATGCAGCCGGCGACATTCTGCTGCACCTGTCCATCAAAGGGCGCGTAAACAGAATCACCGTTGAGCCGAATGGAAATATCGCCCAATCCAGCAACGACAGAATGATTTGCGATCGCGTCGCCAGGCTGAAGCTGCCAGGTTTGCTGAATCTGAATCATGCGGGTCAGCGGCAGCGACGATCGCTCAGGAGCACAGCCTGTTTGAGACAAAAGCAAAACTACCCCACAGATCACCATCACGATCGGCTTCATACTTTGCCCCCAAGCAGCAGCCCAATCATAATCAGCGTTAGACGGCAGCCCCAAAGAAAACCAGACTGGGGAGCAACAGTCGATCGATAAATCGCAACGGCGGCAGGAGCCAACATCAGCAGGATACTCATCAGCGAAAGGGCCGGATAAAGCTGGCTCACTCGGTCAAGCAAAATTCGTAGCAGGGCGGCTCCGAGCGTGAGGGTCAGGGCTGCCTGAGCAGAGGGAAAAATTTCGGCTGAGTCGATCGATGGCTGTTTGACGTGCTGGCGGTTAAAGGTCTGATTGCGAAATGGTTTTGATCGACGCGCAGATTGAGCAGTTTTGAGGTTGAGCTGAACACAAGCCGTAATGCCAAACTGAACCATTGCCTGCAAGAGCCAAACGATCGCCCGAACGCCCATTAGAATCAATGGCAGAAAAGTCATTGCTCCCCATTTAGCCCCCTGCCTTAAAACCATCCCCCATGACTGTGCCAATTGCACTTGGCTAGATGCGGCTCGATCGCAGAAAACTTGCCCTCCTGTCGCCTGAGACTTGGTTCGATCGCAATCGGTTTGCCAGCTTAGATCAATCGATCGCGTGCCGATTCGCAGTTCGCCTGCCTCCGTTTTTTCGACATAAGGAATTGCGATCGTCTCCTGGCTCTGCTCCAAATCACCCCTCAGAGCATTCGGCTTAAGCTCACTAGGCTCAAGATTATTTGGCTCAAGATAACCAGCCTCAAAAAGTCGCCGAATATCAATCGATTGGGTAGAACCAGAAACCCTGTCTCGATCGCGCTTAATCTGCTGGACGATCGCTTTGAGCCGCAAAATGGCAGCTTCCTGGTCGGCTGCAAGCTGATTGACGTAGTGCATCTGGTCTTCGAGCCGTTGCCAGAGCCGCTGCATTTCTGAATCAAAACGGCTAGCGGACTGAGCGGATTGAACTGGCAATTTGCTTTGTGCAACGTGAAGCTGTGCAGCAATTGCCCTAACTTCTGCCTGCGGTTCTTTCATGGGGGAGGAAAGCTCCTAGTACTTAGGTACTATTTCCTCAAACTATATCTTAATTTCAGATTACTGCTCAAGGATCTGAGTGAATTTCGAGCGCAGTTTCTAGCAGGGACTGCTGTAAAAATCGTGCAGGTCAATTTGTCGTGGAATGAGAACTAGTCCATTTGCGAGTTGCTGCTAGCTGACGAGTCAAAGCTTAGTCCTCTGAGCCAACAATATTAGCACTGAACCAATCAAAAATCGGATCAGGCGAGCCAGCACTGCTCTGTCACCGTATGCGTTGAAAGCAATTTGCCTGTTTTACTTTGTTCTCATGTTGGCAAACTTGGTCATCAAAAATTTTAGATCGTTCGCGAGATAAACTCCGTAAGTATTTTCCATACTGCCTGATTCGATCGACCTTAAGCTTTTCTCTAGCTAGAATAAACTCGATCGCCCTTTGCCGATCGGCAGGTTGATTAAAGTTGCAGGATTGAAAGGAATGAGCACGGGTATCCTGCGGACTTTTCATGATTTAGCAACAAACAAAAAGAATTGCCTGAAGGCAGGAGCAGCGCCCGATCGTTTTAGAGCGGTTTTCTCTAAATTCTCAGTTCTTAGTAAGGGTGATTTCGTCGAGACATAAAAGGCAGGTAATCATCTTCTTAAGAGAAACTTGCAGCGAAGCAAGCCAAAGAAATTATCAAGACACTCAATTTAAGACATAACTTAGGAAAACTTATAACCTCACCGTTGTTCTCTAAATGTAGTGCCACTTACATCAGAATTTTAGCCAGCGCACCACTCGAAAGGGTGAATCGTTAGGTTTAACTTTAATTCACTCCGGTTCTTCCCGTAATCTGATGTGTACCGTTTGTCTCTACCCCTGGTGTGTACTTTTTCTAGAGTTGTTTCGTTTTTCAATCACAATCTTGTATTCCTTCAGCGATCGAAGCAGGCAAGCGCACTTGAAGATAAGGAGGCAGCCGATCGCTTTCAGAGTACAGCAGGCTGCTCAAAAGCCAGGTAAGCCGGGAGAAATTTAACTGTAAACAGCTTCCAATCAGGAAACAGCTTCGTCTGAATTACTGCGGTTTGCTCCTGCAAGCTACAAAGAGCAATCTGACGGTGTTCTAACCAGCGAAAAAAACAAGTGAAATCTGTATCGGTGCTCCGGAATTACTTTTTGATAGAAAAGTATTTTTCTCCAAAATAAATGTCCTCAAAGCATGAATTCCAAAGTTGCAATCAGGGCTGTTTCTGCTCAGGAAATTCAGTGCAAGAAGTTGCTTAAAACGTTGCAGAATAGACAAAATTATGATATTCGTAGAATAAATGAATACACTCAGATTTAGCATCTCTTCTAAGAGTGTTTCTGGGAAAGCAGATTTAACTCTTGGGGCTGCTTCGTTAAGCAGGGCAGGGGACATTTTGCAGAGTTGAGCGACTCAGTTCCAGAATTGCCTTCTTTGAAGAGGGATTACCTTGCAGTTCACGTTTTGAGGAGAAAGTAAATATGGAGACTTTTGGATATCTCCAAACTTCTGAAGAGTATGAAAGCTCTGAAAGCAGAGCTTTGGTTTGTGTGCAAAATGGGCTACCTTCTGTTCCGGACTTTAAAATTTCTGGTCAGATGATGGCAGTAGTGGCGGGGGCAGCTTGCTCTGCTGCTGTTCTCGGTTCTACCGGAGAGGCTCAAGCATTTCCGCTCTATCCCGGCGATAGCGGTCCTGATGTAACCTATGTGCAAAATCTGCTGACGAGTGCGGGCTATTCCGTCCCGGCAACAGGTTATTACGGTTCGCTGACCGAAAGTGCTGTTACAAGTTTCCAAGCGGCTAGAGGTCTAGGTGCCGATGCGATCGTCGGTTCGGCAACTTTAAACGCACTAGAGGGCTTTATTCCGGTTGAACCCGATTCCGGCGGCAGAACCGGCACATTTCGCTTCGGCGATTCTGGAGCCAGGGTGGGAGATCTGCAAATTTTGTTGGCGAATGCTGGCTACTTTTCTGGTGCGACAACGTCATACTTTGGTTCTCAAACTGAGGATGCGGTCATTCGCTTCCAGCGCGCAAATGGTTTGACCGTAGACGGAGTTGCAGGTCCGGCAACCTTTGCAGCACTGAATAACTTTGTTCCGGTTCAGCCCGATCCCGGCAGCAGCGGTAACCTTCGCTTTGGCAGCTCTGGTGCCGAAGTTACTCGTTTACAAAATGCCCTCACTGATGCAGGCTATTCGGTTCCAGCGACAGGCTACTTCGGTTCTCAAACCGAGAGTGCGGTTATTAGCTTCCAGAGGGCAAGCGGTCTAGTGGCGGATGGGATTGCAGGCCCGGCAACGCTAGGCGCGCTGATTGGCTTTGTTCCGGTTAACCCTCAACCGGTCGGCAGTCTCCGGTTTGGTGACAGTGGGGCTTCCGTTACCCGTTTGCAAAACCTGCTGATCGATCGCGGTTTTCTCGCAGCGGGACTGAATACAGGCTACTTTGGTGCAGCAACCGAGGCAGCTCTGACTGCATTTCAGCGGGCGAACGGTCTAGTAGCGGATGGCATTTATGGTTCGGCAACGGCATCAATCTTGGGCTAGTTTTAGGCTAGCCTTTGTGAGTCCGCGATAGGTGTTACTGAGTAAGTGCAGGTTGAGTTGGCTCGTAGTTTTTTGCTGCGAGTCAACCTTTTTATTCAGGCGCATCTCGATTGCCTCTCTTTAAGATGTACTCAGGAATTTTTTTTTACTGAGTCCCCTTTTTACTCAGTAACGCTGCTTTCACCATGATGAGGAGAATTTTGCATGGAACTTTTTGCCCATCTGCAAATCGCTCAGGCTTATGAGGAGTCTGGTGCTGACGATTGGATTAATTTAGCCGATCGCTTCGATGACGCTTCGATACCTCCAGAGGGAAAACTGCTTCCCATCGCCAATGCAAATCCGACAACGCTGAGAATCTTGCTTACCATTACTGCTGCCTGGTCAACCCTCCTGTCAGGAACTGCACTGGCAGTCGAAGAATATAATCCTGGTTTTCGAGCAGGTGTTGCGGATTCAACTTATCTGCCGATCGCGCCAGCAACCGAGACCAACCGGACGGTTCCTGCGAATTGTGCCAATGCCCTATGCAGCGCAGCCTGCGGAAACAGGAATTCTGCCGGCGTTGTTCCAATTAACAATTCAACAATTGAGCGTCCGGTCGCAGGAGCAAGTTCTAACAATACATTCATTGCAGTTCGTCCAGGTTCCTCAACTGGAGTCTTTCTACGCCGAGGCGATTCAGGTTCAGAAGTTACTCGAATTCAAAATCTTTTGCGATCGGCAGGCTATTTTGATGCGGCTTCGACTGGGTTTTATGCCACGCTGACCGAAGCTGGCGTGAAAGCATTTCAGCGCGATCGGGGATTGCCTGTGGATGGCATTGTCGGAGAAGAGACTCTTACTGCGTTGCAGGGTTATCGTCCGGTTTCCCCCACACCTTCTCCCACGCCAGTGCCGCAGCCCGGAGTCAATCGATTGCAAATTGGCGATCGGGGAGAGGATGTCGTAAGGCTTCAGCTTGCCCTGCAAAATACTGGCTTCTACCGGGGCACGATCGACGGCGTGTATGCTGCCCAGACCGAGCAGGCAGTCATCGCATTTCAGCAGGCAAACCGTCTAGCCATTAGTGGAATTGCAGATTCAGCGACGCTGGCTCGACTGGGAGTCGCGATCGATCGAGTTGCGCTTCGATCAGACGCATGAAGACACTTTACAAGAAACTACATGATCAGAAATCACGATAAGGAATCGGGGTTAACCGCGGAATCAATCGGTTAACGAAAGCAAATTAAAGAAAACAGGGTACCCTGACTGTTTTGAGGAGTCGGTTATGCAAGGAACAGACGATCGATCCAGGCGAACTGCCCAACGATCGATATTCCTATGCTGCGTGACGAGTCCTGTGACAACGCTTTGCGCGGGTATTCTTCTCTAGAGTTAATACTGTCTAGAGTTGATACTGTACGCTAAGACAATGCCCAAAGCCAGACCACGAGACAGGTTTCGATCGCTGTTCTATCCCTTCCTAAATCAACAGTCTGATATTTGCTAATACAAGTGTACCACACTCTTGGGATTCTCCCACCGCAGTCTTGTTTCTAGAATTTATTAGGGCAGCAATCCGGCATTTGGGGCAAGAGCTTACCCAGTGCAAAGGATTTAAGGCGAAGGATGAATTCCCGCAATCTGGGCTGATTTGAAGCAGTTTGCCTGAAGCATCGACCAGGGATTTGCAAAGATTGTTGCGACGATCGATCGCAAATCGTCTAATCTTAAGAAGCGAATTCGCTAGTCGATCGCGTTTCTCAAAGTCTTCGTCCTCAAAGGTAGCTGTGCCGAAACGTCTCTCTTTTCTTGCCTTTCTCCTAGTTATTGGATCTTGGGGAGTCAGTCAGCCTGTTTACGCCCAAGCACTCATTCCTCACTTTGTTCAGCTTGATGATGAGCAAATTAGACAAGAAGGTTTAGGATTAGCCCAGGAAGCCGCTCAACTGGCGCAGTTTCAGCAATACGGTTTGGCTCTTGCAAGGGCACAGCTGGCCTCTCAGCTTGTTCCTGACAATGCTCAGGTTTGGGCACTGCTGGGCAGTCTACATCTTCAGCTTGAAGAGCCTGAACCTGCAATCGCTGCTTTACTGAAGGCAAGGACGCTCGACCCGCAGAATGCCGCAGTTTTTTTTGCGATCGGCTCTGCCTACTTTCAGCAGGAAAATTATCGATCGGCAATTCAGTATTTTCAGTCTGGGTTGCGGCTGCGACCCAATACGCCCGGAGCACGGTTTGACCTGGGCAACGCTTATTACAAGCTAAAGCAATACGACCAGGCAATTGCCGAATATCGCAAGGCGATCGATCTGGATGCAAAATTCTGGCCTGCCATTAACAATATGGGCTTAGTGCTGTATGAGCGGGGCGATGTGGCTTCGGCAGTGCGCGAGTGGCAGCGGGCAATTGCGATCGATCAGAATCAGGCAGAGCCTCAGCTTGCGCTAGCGGTTGCCTTATTTACTCAGGGACAGACCGACCAGGCAGTTCAGAAAGCGGGGATTGCCCTGCGATTAGACGATCGCTATGCCGACGTGAATTTTTTGCAGGAAAACCTGTGGGGCGATCGACTTCTAACAGATGCCAAAACCTTTTTTGCCCTGCCCCGGGTTCGGGAGGCACTCGCGCAAATTACCCAATCGGCTTCTCCAGATCGCCCAACTGAGTAAAGCTTTTTTCCTGATACGCAGCCTCATTGCTAGCAAAATAGTACGGGAACCTAGTATGGCTCATTGAGTCTAGGGTCGAGGGCAACAAAGTCTTCGAGACAATTAAATCCGCCCTGCTAAAAATAGTCAGAGGGAGGATAAATTTGCTGGGAATAAAATGGGATAAATAGTATCGAGCAAAGTCGATCGTCATGAGTTACTGCATAAGAATATGTCGATGGTAAAAAGCAAGATTTCAGCAAGTCAGAGAAACTCGATTCGGTGCAAAAGGCTATTGCTGTCGATCGCGCTGCCTTTTGTCATGGTTCCTGCAGCGATTGCGGCATCCGTTCCCGGCAGTTCCCCTGCTGCTCGTCCTGCTCAGTCCGTTCGTCCAACGAACCCTACTCCTACCCCTTCTGCCCCTAACTTATCGGTCGAGCAACTGGCGATTATTACCACTCCCGATCTGCCCTCGCTGGGAACTCCTGATCGCTTTTTGCCAAAGCCCCAGCCCCAAATGCGTTTAGTCATTCGCTTGGGGGCACGGCGGGTTTATGTGTATGAAAACGATCGCGTGAAAACCAGCTTTCCGGTTGCGGTCGGCAGACCTGGCTGGGAGACTCCGACAGGAAACTATCACGTCCTGCAAATGATCCAAAATCCTGCCTGGCAAAATCCGTTTACGGGAGAAGTTATTCCGTCCGGACGAGAAAATCCGCTAGGAACCCGCTGGATCGGCTTCTGGACGGACGGTAATAACTATATTGGGTTTCACGGCACGCCCAACGAAGAATCGGTTGGCACTCCGGCTTCCCACGGCTGCATTCGGATGTTCGACCGGGATGTGCAAAGGTTATTTGAGATGGTGGCACTCGGGACTCCAGTGAGTGTTGTGCCATAAAAAATTTCCTCTAAATGATTGAACGAATCACTCAGAGGAAACTGTTCAAATTTGCTTAAGCATAAGATTCAGTCGGGAGGGCAAGTCGAAAGATTTAGCCCTCCTTTCCGCTTAGTTATTCTTCATCATCGTCGCCGTCCTCATCCACGGTGTCATCATCGTCCAGCACAGAGCCGTAGTCATCATCGACATAGCTTGCGCCGTAGTCGCCGCCTTCTGCTCGATCGCGTACCGGGAATACATCGAATCCGGCTTCGCGCTCGAAGGTACGGGCAGTGCGATCGTCTAGTACCACGTCGCTCAGATCGATATCTTCTTCAAACAAACTGTTTTCGTAGATTGGATCGATCTCGACGGCAGCAGCGTTGTCTTCGTAAGCATTGAATCCGGTTCCGGCAGGAATCAGACGACCAATAATCACGTTTTCCTTTAAACCGCGCAACCAGTCCGACTTGCCCTCAATCGCCGCTTCCGTTAGAACGCGAGTCGTTTCCTGGAAGCTGGCTGCCGAGATAAAGCTGTCGGTGTTGAGGGATGCCTTGGTAATACCCAACAGGATCGGCACATAGTCTGCGGGTGCACCCCCTGTGATTGACATTGCCTCATTGACCTGCTCAATCTGGCGCAGTTCGACAAGTTCTCCCGGCAGCATCGTGGTGTCGCCACCGTCTTCGATTCTGCCTTTCGAGGTCATCTGGCGCACGATCACTTCAATGTGCTTGTCGGAAATTTCAATGCCCTGCGAGTTGTACACGGACTGCACCTCGTTCACCAGGAACGTTTGAACCTCCTGCAAGCTCCGTAACGAAGCTTCGTGAGTTCCCATCGTTTCGCGGTAATAGGAGAAGAAGATTTCCAGAATCTCGTGGGGATTGGCAGGACCATCGGTGAGCGGTTCCCCGGCACGAACTTCCTGGCCATCAATGACCAGAACGTTTTGACCCGGCAGCAAGGGATACTCGGTTGTAACTCCATCCGATTCGATCACTTTGACCTCGACGGACTCATCATCACTGTAAATTACTTGAGCTGTTCCGGGACGACGCGACAGCACACAGGCTTCCTTCGGCTTCCGGGCTTCGAGCAGTTCCTCAATTCTCGGTAGACCCTGAATGATGTCTCCGGTTTTCGATCGCTCGTACACCAACAACACCAGGTTGTCGCCTCGCTGTACCAGGTCGCTGTCATCAATATGCAGTACCGCTCCGGCAGATACTCGGTAGGGGCGAGCCGATCGCAGTACGACTTCTCCATCCGATGCCGCAATCACCTGTCCAGACTCTTCGCTTCTGACGCCGCCTGCGACTTCGGTTCCTGCCACGATCAGATCGCCAACTTTCACCTTGGGAGCCTGTCCCTGGGTATCCAACGACACCAGATCCGCCTGCCGCACGACCAGAACTCGGCGAACGGCTTCTCCGATATCGCGAATCCCACGAATTTCTCCGGCTTCTTTACAGAGAATCTCGGTACGCGCCACGACTGCTCCTGGTGTGATTTGGTCGCCATCCTTCACCAGCAAACGAGTATTGGTACGGCCCTGGGTTTGATCCGCAGCGATGTCGCGACGAATGACCAGCGATTCCAGAATTACAAGCTGAAGCCGCAGAATGTCCGCGCTCTTCTCGTCGGGAACTAGTTCGATATCTGCCGCAAGCTGAGGCGCATCTTTCTCAATTTCCAGCACAAGCTGAGTCCGCAGCAGATCTAATCCTTCCACAGACTTCACCCGCTCACTGTCTTTATAGGCAATGCGCTGGATTGCCCGCAGTTTGATCGATCGACCCGATTCTTCATTATTGGACTCCTGGCTGGGAACCGAAGGCTGATCGGGAACCTGGTATTCGGTGACAGGGCGCAGCAGCAACGCGGGACCTTCAGGCGACTCCACATATTCCATGTAGCGCAGCTCATCCACCGTTAGTCCAGGCATCACTTCCTGCCCAGGATTGACGATCGTGCCATCCTTCGACATCACCGCTTCTGGATTGTCTGCCAGATGCAGTTCACCAGGCTTGATCACGATCTCGCGCAGAATGTCATTTTTCTGCGTCACTTCGACCACACCACTGCTTTGACAGAAGATGTCCTTCACGACTTCCGTTCCGGCTTCGACGTATTGACCGTCTTCCACCATCAGCAGCGAGATGTCTTTGTTGACTTCGTGAGCCTCTTCAGGAATCCACAGGATCGTGCCGCCCTGAACGACTTCATAGCCCAGCTTTGCTTTGCCCTTCTTAGCCACTTCGATGCCGGAGAACTTGATGATGCCGCCCGTATGCGTCCGGTACCGATCGTCAATCAGTTCTGCAACCACCTGACCATTCGTCACCTTCGTGCCCGGAGTGGCGATCAGAGAGAATCGCTGTCCGTACTGGGTTTCGATCAGATAATGTTCCCGACCCTGCTGGCTTTCGGCGATCACCTGCGCTTCGTCCAACAGCACCGACGCGGTGATGATTTCAATCTCCCGTCCGCCTTTGCCTTCGCTTTCCTGCGGGATTCGCACCACGCCGCCATTTTCGGTGACGAGCTTGGTTTCCGCCATAATGCTGTTCGGCTCGACGCGATCGCCGTTTCGCACCACGGGTTCTGCACCCGGCGGCAGGTTGTACACCTCACCGGAGAGAATCCAGATTAGTCCGCCTCTTTGGGCAATTCGGGTCGTGTTACCCTGACGGTCTTTCTTTTCTTCCGGCACAACATCGGCAAAGCGAACTTCGCCTGCCATGTCCGAAGCCACGTCCTTGGTCGCTTTTTCCGTGACTTTGCGAACGCGACCCGTGCTGGGCATTTCCACCATCATCTGGTTCGCTTTCACGCTGTCACCATCGCGCACAAAGATAATCGAACCCGAAGGGACCTGGTGGACTTCCTTGCGATCGCCCGATTCCACAGTGATATCGACGTTCACTTCAGAGATTTGTGCGTCTTCCCCGTGACGGGTGCGGAAGGCACGAGCGCGGAACTGCTTCGGCTTGGTTCTCACTGTGCCGTCAAAGCTGGCACGAATCTGGGGAGCGACTTCCCCGGTAAAAGTTCCTCCCGTGTGGAAGGTTCTCATCGTGAGCTGGGTTCCCGGTTCCCCGATCGACTGCGCCGCGATAATGCCAACCGCTTCGCCCATATCTACCGGAGTTGCGTGCGCCAGACTCCAGCCATAGCAAGACTGACAGACCGATCGGGTTGCCTCACAGGTGAGGGGCGATCGAGCCATGACTTCTTCGACTTTTGCCTTGCCGACTAGCTTTGCCATGTCGTCCGAGATCGGCTCGTTGCGCGGGATGATCACTTCGCCCGTTTCGGGGTGAACGATGTCCCGTGCGGCAACTCGACCCAAGAGGCGATCGGCAAGGGGAATCAAGACACGCTCACCGTCGGTCATGCTGCGAACAACGATCCCGCGATCGGTGCCGCAGTCGATTTCCCGAATGATCACATCCTGAGAAACGTCTACCAGTCGGCGGGTCAAATAACCAGAGTCCGCTGTTCGAAGTGCGGTATCTACCAGACCTTTCCGTGCCCCGTAGGAAGAGATGATGTACTCCGTTACAGTCAGACCTTCCCGGAAGTTGGTCTTGATCGGCAAGTCGATGATCTGTCCCTGCGGATCTGCCATTAGACCGCGCATTCCTACAAGCTGACGCACCTGAGAGATATTGCCTCGCGCACCGGAGAACGCCATCATGTAGACCGAGTTGAGCGGGTCACTGGCTTCAAAGTGGCGAATCACTTCGTCTTTCAGCTCTTCGCTAGTTCCGTTCCAGGTATCGATTACCTTTTGGGAACGCTCAACTTCAGTAATTTCGCCGCGGGTATACCGCTCTTCGGTGTCACGCACCTGTTCTTCTGCTGCTTCCAACAGATCCCGCTTGCTGGGCGGAACCATCAAGTCATCTACGCTAATCGATACCCCAGCTCTGGTCGCAAAGCGGAATCCGAGGTCCTTGAGTTCATCCGCCATTGTTGCGGTGCGGGCAGTCCCATAGTGAGTGAATGCCCAGGCAACCAGGTTTTTAAGCTGCTTCTTATTCACCACGCGGTTGCGAAATAGCATCCCCTTACCAGACTGTTTGTTTCCCTGCTGCTCTGCCGTCATTTGCGATTACCTTTGTAATGATGAATTCGCTGTTTGCTTGCTGCTAATTTGCTCAAGCTTGCTGCTAGCTCACGAGCGCATCGTGAATCGTCTTGTTGTAAATCACTCGCCCGGGTGTAGTGCGAACATACTGCGAAAGCAAATTGCCCTCTGCATCTTTCCGCACGCGCCGATCTGTATACAGTTCGGTAACTGAACCGTCTTCACCACGATGAATTTCCTGCGGCTCCCGGTCTTTGCCGTCATCCTCAACGTCGCCGTCAAATCGCAACCAGATATAGGAGTGCAGATCGACGACCTTTTGCTCATAGGCGATGATCACGTCATCCATGCTGGAGAAGTAGCGACCCACTCCCAGTACGGCATTCGGGTTCTCTGCAGTGAGGTAATAGCAGCCTAATACCATGTCTTGGCTTGGCAGCACGATCGGTCTACC